>NZ_BCBJ01000024.1:0-32996 GCF_001320605.1 Pseudomonas sp. NBRC 111133
CATCTGGCGCATCGCTTCGTTGGCCGCGGTGAGCGCTGGGTTTTTCACTGGTCCGCCAGTAGCACCGGCCACCACGATGCCGTGGGCGATGACCGATTCTTGTGCCCGACGCCAGTTACCGTAGGCAGAGCAGAACGCCTCGACGTTGTGCATGTCGGTCAGGGCAAGAACCTTTGCCCGGAGCAATTCCGGAACCAGCATTTCCCAAACCCTGGTCGCGTGTTCGCACAGCCATTCGGGTGCGTCGACGTTGGTCACCAGGGCGAAATCTGGCTCGTCCTTGTTCAGCTTGCGCTTGCCGGGATTGCCGGCCAACGCCTTCTGGGCCGTGGGTTTTGGGCGACGGCCAGAGCGCCCGGCAACCCCTGGCATCGGCGCCTCCACTAAACTTTATATTTCGCGGGTGTAAAAAAACGACTGAGGGCGCGGTGTCCGAGCGAAAGGGTCTGAACTTTTGACCCTCCCCCTCCCTACCAATGAGATTTCATCTCATTTGCGCCGTTTTCGATCATTTTTTGATCGTTTTCGACTCCCGCTGCGTCTTGGCCTTGTGGCAGTCGCGGTTGATCGCCCGAAGGTTGTGATCATCGTCGGTGCCGCCGTGGGCCAGGGCCACGATGTGGTCAACCTCATGCGCTTCGCGGATACGGCCGAGCTGGGTGCAGTCGTCGCACCGACACAGGTACTGGTCACGTTTGAGGATGCGATCACGCAGCCGACGCCAAGGCCGACCGCCACGACCTGAGCCCTTGCGTGTAGCCCAGGCTTTGGCCTGCTCGGCAGCCAGATCGGCATGGCCGTCACAGTAACCATTGGCATTGCGGTGCAGCGATCGACAGCCTTGGGCTCTACATGGGCGCTGCGGCCTTAACGGCATGGCGTGCCATCCAGGTAGGACCGCGGTTCAGCTTCAGGGTCAGCATCGTCACCGTCAGCCAGCGCCTCGATCAGTGCCAGGTTCTGCGTTGCGATCTGCTCCAGCAGTGCGGTCTGTTTGCGCTGTTCGTCCAATAAGTCGCTGACGCTTGGCTGCAGCTGGGCGGTGATGCCCGCCTCAAGCACGATCAGCTCACACTTGAGTCGATCAGCTGTCCCTGCCAGGTGCTGAGTCAGTCGCTCGCGCACCTCCGTCTTGATCGGGAACGGAACGCTGACCACCAACAGGTCGCCATTCTTCGGGCTCAGCTTCTCGACTTGTTGCGAATAGGTTTGCTGCTCGCTCATACGCCACCTTTGACCATTTGTTAATCCATTCGCGCCGGGCGGCGCATCCACTACAGGCCACCGCCTTCAACTCGCCGCGATGCAGTGCGGTCGTAGTAGCCGCGCACCTTCTCGACTCCAAGGAAGCCGACGGCACCACCGGCAAACGTGGCCATGCTTTGTGGAAGGCCAAGCCACTCCAGAAGCGGTACCAGCGACAGCGTTACAAGGCCGCACAGTGCGCCTTCAAGGTACATCTGCCGGCGTGTCCCGCCGCCGTACACCACCCGGAGGACAGCAATCGCAACGGACAAGCCGGCGGCGTACAGCTGAGGCTGGTGGGCGAACACCCAGGCGAGTACTGCGGCCCACAGGCCAGGGTCCTTCTCGGGCATGTTTGGCATCTCGGTTCCTCCCTTTTGGGGAGCGGAATGGATTCGGCCCCAACAGCACACCCAGCTTGGAGCGATGGGTGTGGTGGGGCCGAAAACGAAAAAGCCCCGGCAAAATGCCGAGGCTCTATGGGGGTTGCTGGTGATGGCGAGTTTGCTATCGCGCACCTACCGCAAAGTAACACGAAAGATACGGGCGAGGACCGGGGATGTCAAGCGGCTTCACGTCGAACGTCGATCGCTCCGTCGATCCAGGCCACGCCGGCCTTCCACAGCTGTCGGGTCTTCTCTTCGCCAAAGCCAAGCTTCTTGCCCACGTCCCTGAGCGAGGTGTCGCGGGAGGTGTAGTACTTGATGATGACCTGGCCACACTCGGGATAGCGCTTACTCAGCCGGCCGACCAGGCGATCAATGAACAGGGCATCGTCGTCCGTGATCATCGGATCGAGAATGGTGTTCTCTCGCGATGCACAGCAAGAGACCCCTGATCCCAGCACAACCCAGCGACCCCAGTGCTCCAGCAGATACTCAGCCGACTTCTCTACGTTGCTCATGTCCTTCCCCCTAATCCCCGGTGTAGTTGGTGCCGCCAGCGCCGCGCTGGTTGCTTCCTTGATAACTCGCCTCAGGCCCGGATGCCTGAGGGTTCTTCAACTGCTCGATCTGCCGGTGCGCGACCTGCAGGGCCATGCTGAGCTGGGTCACCAGTTCATCCAGGGCCAGGGCCTCACCAGTTGCAGCAGCCACAAAGCCCGAGGCATGGCAGTGGCCGCATGGCAGTTCGTGAAACACACCCTGAGTGACCGCTCTCCCACGGCACAAAGGGCACGTGTCCAGCTCGATCACGGCCTTCTTGAAGGCTGGACCGTGACTCTTCTTCATGCCTTCGAATCCTCGACCTTCTCGCAGCGGAACGTCTTGCTTCCCACATAGAAACCACCCAGGCGCTCGCACTCGGTAGCAACCGTGTAGTGAGCGCGAACCCAGCCGATGTAGTAGGCCAGCAGCAGGCCCGCGGCCTGGTATGCGAACTCGCCAATAGTCATTTCGAATCCTCGCTAATTACAAATTCGGCAAGGTCGCTGGACGCCTTGTGTTCCGCTGCCTCGCCTGAATTCTGTGAAATTCCGGATAAGGCCTTGGTAAGGCCGTGAATGGCACCGAAGCCGATGCCGTCTAACCAGGCGTGCCACTTCTCCAGGGCGGCCCGGCGCTGCTGCATGGCTTGGGTGTGGATGTAGGTGCTGGCGATCTTGCCCAGCGTGTGGTTCAGCAGCATCTCGCCGATATGGCCGTCGATGCCGAGGTCGGTCCAGGTGGTACGGGACACCTTGCGCAGGTCGTGGCTGGTCCACTGGCCCTGCCCCAGTCGGGTGAACACCATGCTTGCCTGGGTTTCGCTCAGCGGCAGGCCACGGCGGTTCGGGAACAGGTACACGCCCTCGTAGCCACGGGCCTGCTGGATCGTTCGGTACCGGGTCAGCAGCGCCGCCACCTGGGTGGTCAGCGGCAGGCGATGCTCGGTGCGGGTCTTGGTGTTCGCCGCCGGAATGAACCACTCGGCGGCGGCCCGGGAAATCTCGCTCCAGCGCGCCATGCGGGTCTCGCCGATCCGGGTGCCGTGGGCCAGCATCATCAGGGCCAGCATGGCGTCACCCGGCTGCTGCTCGAAGGCCTGGGCCAGCTGCTGCATCAGCTCGGGCAGCTGCACGCCACGCAGCCGGGCTGCCTTTGGCAGGATCCGGGCCTTGGTGAAATCGTTGAAGCGCATCCCGGCCATCGGGTTGCGGTCGATCAGCCCCAGCTGCAGGGCCTGGCGGAAGGCGGTCAGCAGCAGCGCGAACATCTGCCGCAGGTAGGACAGCGACACTTCGGCCTGGCACGGCCACATCAGGTGCTTGTCCAGAGCCTCGGCACTCACGCCGGCCACGGCCAGGTCATCCAGGCGCGGCTTCAGGTGCTGGGCAATGGCAGACCGAGCGCCTGCCTTGCGCTTTGCCGACAGCGAGCGGTCGCGGGCCATGCGGTCGCCGTACCAGTCCAGTAGTTGGCCCACGGTGACCATGCCCGACACCACGGGCGCAGTGGCCGGATCACGCAGCAGGCGCTGACGCAGCGCGGGCAGTTCGGCAATCACCGCCGCCACGGTCAGGTCAGGCCAGCGGGCCACCGGCACCCACTTCTTGCCGCGCACCAGATGCCAGGTGCCGCGCTCCCGGTTGCTCCAGAAGCGCAGGTACAGGCCGGGGTGTCGTGGGTCGCGCAGGTCGCGCACCGATTTGTCGGCGGCCTGCCGGCGGACCTCCGCTTCGCTCAATTTCACTTCCCGGGTCGCGCTCATGCCGCCACCGTCGCAGGCAGCAGCAGGTAGGCGCGGATGGCTTCGACCGCATCGATATTGCCCCGGCACACGATGGCCAGGTAGCCCTGGGCGGCCAGTGCCTGCAGGTAGGCGTCCTGGCTCGGCGATACCGGTGCGTCGAACGGCGGCATGGCCTTGAACTCGATGTACAGTCCGAAGTAGCCGCCGCGCGCCATGGGCAGCACCAGGTCAGGCACGCCGGCCTTCACGCCCTGCCCCTTCAGCTTGGCGGCCACGGCCTTGACCCGGTGCCCGCCGTTCGGCACGTGATAGATCAGCTTGTAGGCCTGCGGGTAGCGCAGCTGCAGCTCCTGCATCAGCGCGGCCTGCTCCTGCCCTTCCCGGTCGACGGGCTTGGCGCGGGCCGGCTTGGCCTTGAACGGACGAAGGGCGAGTGAGGTCATGCGACTTCCTTGCGTGCGTAGCGGGCCGACAACGGCCGCTCAGATTGGCTTGGGGCCTTGGCCAGCGGTTGCCAGCTGGCCGAGAGGGTTTCGAAACGGTTGTATTGGCCGAGGAAGGCCGCGCGGACGGTGCCGGTTTCGATGTCACGCCCCTTGCCGACAATGATCTCGGCGACGCCCTTGAACTCACTGTTTTCGTGGTAGACCTCGTCGCGGTACACGAAGAGGATCACATCGGCGTCCTGCTCGATGGCACCCGACTCGCGAAGGTCCGAGTTCACCGGACGCTTGTTCGGGCGCTCCTCGCACTTGCGGGAGAGCTGGCTCAGCAGCACGACAGGGATACCCAGCTCGCGGGCCAGCAGCTTGCAGCCGCGGCTGATGCTGCTGACCGCTTCGGTACGGTTGCCGCCCTCGCCGTCCATCAGCTGCAGGTAGTCGATCATCAGGATGTCCAGGCCGTACCGCATCTTATGTCGGCGAGCCAGCGAACGGATGCGGCCCACCGTGGCGGCAGCGCGGTCGGCGATAAACAGGTTGGCGTGCTTCAGCTTGGCCGCTGCAGCGCACAGTTCGGCACCATGCGACTCGCAGGCGGAGCCGTTCTTGATCAGGTTGAGCGGAATGCGGCCTTCGGCGGCGACGGCGCGGTCGATCAGCTGGCCTTTGCTCATCTCCAGGCTGATGACCAGGCCGGATTTCTTCTGGCGCACCACCGCGTCCAGCACGAACCCCATGGCCAATGTGGTTTTGCCCATGGCCGGGCGCCCCGCCACGATGATCAGCTGCTCGGGCTGCAGGCCGCCCAGCTTCTCGTCCAGATCGGACAAACCGGTCGACAGGCCAATCAGCGTCTCGCCGCGCGACAGCCGGTCGTGACGTTCCTGCCACACCTCCAGCTGGTCGGCCATCAGGTCGGCAGCCTTCACGACCTCATCACCATCACCGCCAGCGTCGATGCCCATGGCCGCTGCCTGCACGGCCGCGATCTTGTCTTGGATGTCGCCGCTGCCCTGCACGATCTCCAGGGTGCGGTCACTCAAGTCGTACAAGGCGCGCTCAATGGCCCGATCCCGAACGATGCCAGCATAGGTGCCAGCGCTGGCCACGCTCGGGGTGTTATGGACCAGGGAAGCGCAGTGCCCCAGGGCGCGCTCCCCGTTGTGCAGCAAGCCGATATGGTCGGCCACGGTGAGCAGGTCGACGGCTTTACCGGCAGCGCGCAGAGCCTGGATACCTCGGAACACCTCAGCGTTCTCGGCGAAATAGAACGACTCAGGCGACAGGTCATCGGACAGGGTGTCGATCAGCTCAGGGCGCTGCAACATAGCGCCCAGCAGGCCGTGCTCGGCCTCAGAGTTGTAGGGCTCACGCATGGTAATTGCCCTCCACCACCTTCACGAAGTTGGACGGAGCAATCAGCCAGTCGAAGGTGGCGCGGAACGGCGCAGCGCCGAACTTGCCCGCAGCGCGCCCCATCAGGAAGTCTGACCTCGCTACGTCGGCGAAGTACTCGGCCCAGAACTCGAGGCTCTGGTGAACAACACTCTGGTTCCAGCGGGCCCGGAGTTGCTTCTTGCGCGCCTCGGACAGGAGCACCACCGCAGGCAAAGCCGGCGTGAGCACCCGATTGAATAGATCAACGATGTCCTGAACCGGGCAGGACGGTGAACGCGGAACGCGTTCGCCATCAGGTGACGGTTCAATTGACGGTTCCTTTACGGTTCTGGGGGCATCTGGTGCCGGGGTGGGGGGCATTTCCTGCCGGGGTGATGGGGCATCTGGTGCCGGGGGGCATATCGTGCCGGGGGCATATGCTGCCGGGGTGATTGTGTACCAGGTGGAACGACCGAAGCGCTGGTGACTTTTCAGAAGGCCTGACTCTTCAAGCCAGCGCAGGGCATTGCGAATGGCTCGCTCGGAAAGACAAGTACGAATCCCGATGGTGGCGATTGAAGGCCAGCAAACGCCGTCGTCGTTGGCATTGTCGGCCAAGGAAATCAGTACCGCCTTCTGTGCTGGACTCATACCTTGCAGCGGCCAGCAGGCCGTCATCACTAACGTGCTCACGCTTCACCCCCACACAGCGATGCCCGCAGGTGCTCGACACACTCCCTGCGAAGCGCGGCTTTCGAGTGGGCTGCGTACTGGAGGCGAATCATTCGCGCGGCATGAAGTGCGGCGGATTTGTGGTAGGACTTCTGGTGCGAAACGGCCAAGGGTGCGGTGTTGCTTGCATCCGTTGCAGAGTGCATAATCGACCTCGATTTGATGCTGTTGAAGAAGCCGGGCTGCCACCCGGTTTTTTTATGCCTGCGATTCAGGTACTGGATGGATCAGCAGGTGTTTTGGTCATCTACTGGCGAAAAGCCAGTCCATGCACAATGATCATCACGAAGCGGCCTGATCCTCTGGCGGATACAGGTCTGGCCTCAGCTGATGGCGAGTGACTTTCCCGCCCACCGCCTTCTCAAATGGGATGACCAGATCGGCCGGAACCTTCTGGTTTCGGTGTACGCACTGCCAGATTCTTGGCTGGCTCGTGTTGCACCTCCTGGCGAGTTCTGCCTGGCCTCCGGCCAGACGCACGACCTCGTCAATCGGTCTTTCTGTGTTCGGCATGTCTGCGTGCCTCAATGGATCGTGCACTCGATGATAACTCAAGTTATAGATAAGGCAAACACATGTTATTTGAAGGCTAATAACGTGTGTTTTACCCTTGCAGGCATGAACAAACCTTCCGAAATGCTCAAAGACCGAATCCTTGAACGTCGCACGGCGCTTGGCCTAAGTCAGGCCCAGCTGGCGGAGAAAGCCGGGGTAAGCCAGGTCACGATCCAGCACCTCGAAAGTGGTCGAAACTCGACTTCCAAAAAGCTGCTTGAAATAGCGAGGGCTCTTGGAGTGACTGCCGAATGGCTGGCGTCCGGGCAAGGGGCGCAGCGAGAGCCGAGCAATGTCAGGGCGCTGAAAGAGCAGCCCGAATCATTCAGGTATCCGGTGATTAGCTGGGTCGCAGCGGGTGCCTGGGCGGAAGCGGTCGAACCATTCCCACCCGGGTTTTCTGACCGCTACGAAATGTCTGATTACGACTCCAAAGGGGCGGCGTTTTGGTTGCAGGTCAAAGGAGACTCGATGACTTCACCGGTCGGCACAAGCATCCCTGAAGGGATGCTCATCCTGGTCGACACCGAAGCTGAGGCCGCTCCTGGAAAGCTTGTCATTGCCAAGCTGGCCGACAGCAATGAAGCGACGTTCAAAAAACTTGTGGAAGACGGCGGGCGGAGGTTCTTGAAGCCACTCAATCCCGCATATCCGATGGAGATGTGCATGGAGGGCTGCAGAATCGTGGGCGTCGTGGTACGCGCTACCATCAAGCTCTGACGGTACTTGGCCCAAATAGCCCGGCGGAATGCTGGGCTTTTTTTTGCCCCAAAAATGCTAGCTAAAAAAAATTAGCTCGCGGCTATTGAAAATTCTTACCGCAAAGGATAACTGTATACACATACAGTACAAGGAGTTTCGTGCCATGCCCCACCCTGCCTTTTCGCATTCCCCATCGTTGTCCTACGAACGGCTCGGATACCGAATCCAGCAAGCAATCGCATCACCCCACGTACAGAAAAGGCAGTTTGTTGAGGTCAAGCCTAGTGCGGATGAATCCCCTGCCGACTGGCAGCGATTGCTCGCCGAACTGGAAGAGACCTCAGGTATCACGATTGACACCTTGGACTCAGGCCTCATCAGGATTGGATGGCGAGGATTTACTGAAGCATGAACAAGCGCCCGCCTAATGCGGGCTTTTTTTTGGTCGGATTTATAACTTGAGTTATTGACACGTGGAAAACCTGAGTTATGATTCAACCCATAACACAGGTTATAGGCAGCTACGGCAGCCGCCGCTCTTTACACAACTCGACACCCGTCACCCTCAGCGGCACATGAGGGCAGCAGCTGCCTCATGCAGTGAGCTGGGTTCAGGTAACCAAGTGGCGCGCATGCCAATGCGGGGAAGCGCGTAGCCCAGAGAGCGATGGGCGCCTGGATCACTTCGATTTCACTGGCTGGCCTTGGCGACAGGGCCAGACGGGAAATCAACTGGATAGCGGAGCAATTCCCGATGACCACGATTATCCAAGATCGCTTCGATAGCGGCGCCCAGGTGAGCCTGGAGATGGACAAGAACGAAGGCGAGCTGTTCGTCTTCCACTGCCCGGCAGGTCAAGGCTGCAAGGTCAGTAAATGGCCGCTGGATAGCTATCACATGCCGATCGCGATGGCTCATTACGAGCAATGCCTCGAGCTTGAACGCGCCGCCTTCGAAGCCTGCTCCGCGTCAGCCTGACGAAAACTGCCCGATCCACCTGGTTCCCCATCACCAGGCTGCATCGGTCGTGGCGTTCGCCCTCCCCTGGTCCGGGAGGTAGCGGCAGCGAGCGTCACGACCAATGCAGCCCACCGAGGACACTTCATGGAAACGATCACTTGCGGCTCATGGATTGGCCAGCTCGGCAAGGCGCTGGCTCCCCGCGAGCTTGAAGCATTGCTGTGGGTGGCCCAAGGCCTCACCACCAAAGAAATCGCCCGCCAGATGGCGGTCAGCCCGGGCACCGTGGCCAACCGCATTGAGAACGCGCTTTTCAAGCTGGAAGCCAGCCGCCGCATCGAGGCGGTCACCAAGGCCATGCGCCAGCAGATCATCAGCCCGCTCTGCATCGCCCTCGCCGGCCTCATCGCCATGCATGCGGTGATCGACGACAGCGACCCGATGCGCCGCGATCGACGCGCGCCGGAGCGACGCACCGCCCAAGTTCGAATCGTTCGCAAGGCCGAAGCCTTGGAACTTCACGCCTGACCCACCCGAGGATCACCCATGCAGACAGCAATGCACCCTGCGTTCGAGCAGAAGCTTGCCGTGCTCGCGGCCCTGCTCGAGCGCAGCAAATCAGTGAGGGCCGAGGCCCATGCCAAGGTCAGCCAGACAGCGCCGCGCTACCAGGCGTGCGGCAAGGGTTCAACGTGGGATGTGGTGGAGATCGCTACCGGCGCCAAGCAGGGATTCGCCTTCAGCTACCGGACTGCCATGCGGTTTGTGGAAGCGATGGAGGCAGGTGCGGCGAGCAAGCAAGGCGGCATGCAATGAGCAAGCGCAAGCCGCACAACATGCGTGCCCGGCTAGAGCGCACCTGCAGGGCCCTGGTCTCGGCCAACCACGCCGCCGTGGTGAACATCGACCCCAGCGGCCAGCAGGTACTGCTCAACTGGAAAAAACTCAAGCAGATCTGCGTGCGCCAGGTGGTTGATGCCGTGTGCGACATCCCGCACCGCTGGACGATCTATGTGAGCGTGCTGTGCCGGACGGAGTTCGGCGAGCGATACCACAAGTCGATCGAGGTCGCGCCACAGGGCAACTACCGGGCTGAGCACCTGACCGACGTTATCGAGGCTACCTACACCGACCTGCGGGCCACGGCCAACCCTAATCACCTGGTGGCGGCCGGCTGGATCGCCATCCCTACCGACACAACGCTGGACGAGGCAGAGGCCGCCAAGATCTTTGCCGCTGTCGGCGCCTGGAATCAGCAGAAGGCAGCATGAAACGCATCACCGCACGCGTCCGGCACGGCCGGCGCCAGCAGCACATCACTTTGCCGCCAAGCGGCATCTATCCCAAGGAGTCGAAGCAATGTCCACCCCAACCAATACTGCCGAGTTCCTCGAAGAGCTGAACGGCGGCGCCTTCGCCAGCCAGGTCGGTCACGCCCTGTCTGAGGTCGCCGCCGGCGTGGTGGATCACGGCAAGGCCGGCAAGGTGACCATCACCCTGGACTTCAGCCGAGTCGGCGAGTCCAGCCAGGTCAAGATCAAGCACAAGCTTGAGTACAAGGCCCCCACCAAACGCGGCACCCGCAGCGAGAACACCAGCCTGGATACCCCGATGCACGTTGGCTCCGGCGGAAAGCTCTCCCTGTTCCCCGAAAAACACGACCAGCTCTTCACCCGTGAAGAAGCACCTGTACACCCACGCTCGTAACTCACAGCACCTACAAGGAAAAAGCGAATGTCTTTCAGCAAAGAAGCTCTGCAGCTCATCGGTGATCAGGTCTTGGCGGCCGCCGGCAAATCCCTGGACACCAACACCCCTACCGTCATCGTTCCGGACAGTGCCCATGTGGTCGACCTGGAACGCTTCCAGTTCGGCCGCAGTCGCTTCCGCGGTACCTACGCGACGCACTCCCTGGCCGACTACAGCGCTTACGTCGTCGAGCGCGCCGCGCCCGCGGCCCGAGGCTTCATCGATCAGGACGCTATGAGCTGTGTCGTGATGTTCAATATCGGAACCGCCGAAGAGCCGGGCCATGCCGATGACCGCGCCGTGCTGCGCCTGAAGGCATCCGCAGCGTTTGCAGCTGTTCAGGCAGTGTGCGGCCAGAGCCTCGTGCAGAAAGCCATGAGCGACTGGATCGAAGACTGGAACCAGCACCTGTCGGCCAGCGATGAGAATGGCCAGACCATGAGCATCGCCAAAGCGATCGCCGCAGTTCGCACCATCACCGTGAAGGCATCGTCAGAGAGCGATCACGCCGTCGGCGAGACCCGCGCCAGCCGCAGCACCATGGACCAGATCGAGGCCAGCAGCAAAGAAACCCTGCCAGCGTGGCTGGACTTCAAGGTCATTCCCTTCGAAGGCCTGGGCGAGCAAGTGATCCGCCTGCGCGTGTCGGTCATCACCGGCGGCTCGCAACCAGTACTGAAGCTGCGCTGGATTGGCGAGGAAGCCCAGCGCGAGGCCATCGCCCAGGAATTCAAGGCTGTTCTCGACGCCAAGGTCGGTACCGCCGCGAAGCTGTCCCTGGGCACCTTCGACGCGAAGTAACCCGCAGGTCGGCCCCGCCTGCGGGGCCTTCACGGCTTCCGGCAAATGACTTCGAGCGCGCTTATAGCGCCTAAGTTTGGCGCTATACATTTTTTGAAACTCAGAAAGGGAGTTCTGACTCTTCAGGCTGCTCGGTTTTCTTCACAACCGGTATAGGCTCCAGCCCTTCGAGACGTCGTTTCACGTTGTGAATTCTTTGATCTATTAGGTCTATCCTTGGAAGGCCTCGCTCAGTCTTTCTGTAGAGCGCGCCCCCGTCGTGGTTCTCTTTTTCGCTAAAGAATTTCAACCAGCCGTACAGCTCGATCCTAAGACTGAGACAAATACCAAGGCGTTCCGAGCATAGCTCTTCACGCTGCCAATAATTTAGTCTATCAATCAGGTCTTCGAATAGCTTACGACTCATCTCATTGGTCAAATTATAATCGGCGCCAGCCCATTCATAAGGCAGGTCGGACACTAGCATTTCCAGCTCTTTGTTCAACGAATTCAGCTGTTCTGTGCGACTTACCTCAAGCTCTGCTTTAGCACTGGCGCGCTCATTTGCCTCTTGCCTGCGTTGCCGGTATGGAACCCATATGGCAATCCCGATAGCAACTATCGCACCTATCGCCTGCACCCACCCAGAAGTATCGGTAGGAAGCCAGTTTTCCTTAACGAAGTAACCGATTGATCCAACAATCACCCAGAGGCAAGCGCCACCAACAACTACTGCCCACATAGCCCAAACAGTTGGCTCGATCAGTTTACTGAAGCGCACGTTTACAGCCCCTAAGAATAGCTTTTCTTCAAGAATCCAATTTAACCATCAAATCAGCCCGCAAGCGATACAAGCCTGCACGAGGTATCCCCATGCCCACAGAGAACCGATCCAGCAACACCGAGAAGCTGGCCATCCTGCCGATGTGGGTCATCGACCGCATCAAGGAAGAAATGCGCCTCGGCCCTGCCGCCTGGCAGGCAATAGCCGACGCAGTTGAGCAGGCAGAGACGCCCCATGCGCTGCCTTGCGAAGTGAAGCTACCGCCGGGCACCGTAATCGTCCAAGGCTCTCCCGTGTCGACCCTGCTGATGGCGATTGCGCAGCGCTCCCGCCAGCCTTCCCATGCCCAAGTGTTCAGCAGCGAACCGACAGCCCCGCAGCCCCACCCCGAGCCAATAGCCTGGATGGTTGGTACTGCCATCTGGTGGACCAAAGAAGAGGCAGAGAGAGATGCGGCGGCGACTGGGCTGCCGGTTGTTGGCTTGGGGCCGATGACTGATCCCGGCGATGTTGAGCAGCTGCGTGAAGTTATCAAGCACTCTGACGCACAGATCATGCGACAGAGCATGCGCATATCGAATCAGCGCGCCCAGCTGGCCGAGCTCGATGCGCTGCTACAGCGCATGAAAGTCCTGTTCCGCACCGACGACCCATTCGACCTGTACGACGCGGTGTGCGCAGCCCTATCCGCCAGCGCAGAGCCGCAGGTGAAGTCGTGAAGACGCATTTCGCACCATTCACCGACCTGGATGACCTTGAGCAAGCGCCCTGCGGCACCTGGCTAGGGGAATCCTCCGAGCTTTCAGGCGACTGGGCCAAAGTCGATTGCCTGCTCTGCCAGAAACGCAAGGACAGGATCATCGCAGCCGCAGCAGAAGAAGAACGCTTCATCGTCGAGCAGATGGGCGACATGGCGGCCTTCATGCGCGCACAAGGCTAGACCGCTACGGAGCACATCTGTACTCCACCCCGTTGTAACCAATATCCCCTATCCCGAGCAGGCGACCTTGTCGAATTTTGGGAGACTGTCTGTAGCAATGCGGCGAGCCCGCCCTACTCCCCAGGCCAAAGCCCTGGTCATGGATTCACCGGGACGGGAGTCAAAAGCTTCTTCGTGAAGGGCCATGCCACTCGCGGCATACACCCCAATGAACATCTGCGTGTTACCCGTTCGCGACAGGCGCACCTGAACATCAATGTGCGTTCCATCGCTGAGGGTTTCGTCGTGAGTACGGTGGTGAAGCGTTGGATCAGCCCATTGCCAGAAAACTTCACCGCGAATCCTCATGTCGGTCTCCTACGACTTTAGTTGTAGTTAGGTGTTGTATTGCCACCATAGCGAACACCCAGTTTTACGCAAATCCGCCGAACCGATCTGTGAGCTGAATCGGACAGTCGGCATTCCCATCTCCCCTCTGTTCACTGCCGCGATATGGCGGCCAAGGAATCCCCGTGCCTGGAAAACAGTATCCGCTGGAGGTGCAAAGCGTCGGCAGCGACACCTACATCGCGATGAGCAAGGGTCACCACGACCTTGAAGCGTTCATGGCTGAGGCCGTAAAGGAACACCCGGGATGGTTCCTGGGCGGTCCGCAGCACAAATGGTGCAAGACGGTGCCGGATCACTCGGGCGAGTTTGCGCACCGATATGTGTTCGTCGAGGAAGGCACGCCAGGCGCATGGCCGGCTACCTACTGCTGGGAGTTCGGCGAGGACTACAAGCGCTACAACGCCGAGGTGCAGCCATGACCCGCCTCGCCCTCTGCCTCCTGCTGCTGGCCACCGGCGCCAGCGCAGACCCGTTGCCGTATGGGGTTCGCGTATTTCACGACGACGAGCACGGCGCCACTTGCTGGCTTTACCAGGCCGGGAATCGAGGCGGCATCAGCTGCATCCCCGACAGCCAGCTGCAGGCCGGCAACGAGCGCCAGCTCTCCCCGCACGAAACCCAACCCGAACCTACACCCGCTATGGCGCCTGGGCGCTGGATTGATGAGAGGTATCAGCTGTGAGCAAGGTAATTCACTTGGTCTCGCACTTCAGTTGCTTCGACGATCATGACTGCCAGATCGCGTGCAACCAGGCCGGCGAAGACATGGACGGAACTGACCGACCGCAAGAGGTCACCTGCAAGAAGTGCCTACGGGTCTACGCGGCGCACGAGCGGCAGGGCCAGGAACAACGCAGAAAGCGCTTGGCCGCACAGCAGGTGGCGCCATGACCGACCTGATCGAAGTGAGGGTATCCAACCTGGTCGGCGCGGCGCTGGATTGGGCTGTGGCGCAGGTTGAGGGCATCAGCACAATCATGCTGTCGCCCCGGAAGGACGAGCCCCCAAAGCCCTTCGCACTGTTCGGCTCTCTGGCTCTCAGCGTTGGAGGTGAAGACCAATCGAGCTACACCCCTTCAAGCTGCTGGCACTGCGGCGGCCCGCTGATCGACAAGCATGGAGGCAGCGTTCAGCACGATCGAGGAGTACCCCTTAGCACCCGCTATAGCGCGGGTCCAGATGGTGATGCGGTCTGGTGCTACGGCCCCACGCCACTTATCGCATTCTGCCGAGGCTTAGTCCGCTACAAGCTCGGCGACACCGTCCAGGTGCCGAAGGAGCTTATCCAATGAGCAAACGCGCCGTTCACATGTACGAGTGGGATGGCGGCACCGAGGCCGATCAAGACCCGCCAGAGGACGTGCTTTGCGGCACCGAAGGCGAAATGGAAGACGAGCAGCTTGCCAGCGATTGGCGTCACGTAACCTGCAAGCGCTGCCTGAAAATCCGTGAAAAGCAACTGGGCCGGAGGGCAGCCGAAGAGCGCGACCAGAAGGTAAAGCTATTCGACGAGGCCCAGGCTATTACCATCGGGCTCGGTCACCGCAACATCTCAACCGCTATAAAAGCGCTGATCAAGGAGCGCGACCAGCTGATTGTCGATAACAATCTGCTGCGCGAAGACCGAGACGGCCTACTGGAGTCCGGAGCGCATCTTCTATGACTCTGCCCCTGAAAGCTCTCGTGCTCGGCTTCGCCGCCGGGCTTGGATTCATGGTTGCGCAGGACTTCTGGTGGCTCATCACCGGATGGCTGAGCATTTGCCGCGGCTGACCTTCTAACGCTCTCCCCTTCAACTCATGCCCGCCAGCCAGGCGGGACCATATTGTCGAAGCCGACGAAATGGTCACACCCAACCACTACTTAAGCCCGCCGACATGCGCGGGCGAGGATTCCCTATGTCCGCAACTCAGCAATTTCATCACACCGCCAATGACTGCCTGGAGCGCATCGCGGCCGACCTCTGGCCCGAAGCCAAGCTCGCCCTGGTCATCTACACCCCGAACAAGCCAGAGCTCGACATCGTGCTCAAGGACAGCGGCCTGAACGTCGACGAGGTCGTCAGCACTCTGCGTCGGCGCGGCGGCCTGGGCCTTGATGGCGAGAACATCTACAAGCGGCTGCTCTGTGACGTCATCATCGGCGCCATGGCCTTCGGCAAACAAAACAGCAACCCGCCTCCAGAAGGTCATTGGGGCAAAGAATTCTGGGATATCGGCCGGGCCGAGGGCGAACAGCGCGATGAGCTTGTGGCCGCTCTTGAGAACCTTGTTGCCGTGACCACGCCCGATGCCAATGGCCAAATCGGTGCCCAGGAAGAACACCTGGCATCTATCAAGCATGCCCGCGAAATGATCAGCCTGCACCGCGGCTGACCACCAACCTGCCGCCACCGGCGGCGTGGAGACCATCCCATGGAAACCGAGATCCTTTCGGATGAAGAGCTGGCCGACCTGACCGGCTACAAGGCCAGGGGCTGGCAGCGCCGCTGGCTCATCGATCGCAACTGGCACTTTGTCGAGAGCCGCGGCGGCAGGCCATTGGTAGGCCGCCAGTACGCCCGCATGAAGCTGGGCGTCACCCTTGAGGTGATGTCCCTGGCACCGCCCCCTCCGCCCCCCGCAACAGCGTGGACACCAGATATTTCGAAGGTAAGGTGAAATGCGCCCCAGGAAGACCGAGAACCGAGACTTGCCGCCCGGCATGTACCGGCGAAAGCGCACCAGCAAGAGCAAGAAGAACCCGGGCAAGGAATGGATCAGCTACTTCTACCTGGACAAATCAGGCAAGCCCATACCGCTAGGCACCGATCTGAGCCTGGCTCGATTGAAGTGGGCCGAACTCGAGGCGAAGGAAAAGCCGAAGGACCTGGTCACCATGGGCGCGATCTTCGACCGTTACGAGCGCGACATCATCCCGAAGAAGGCGGCGCGCACCCAGAAGGACAACCTGGCCGAGATACGCCAGCTGCGCAATTACTTCGAAAAAGCGCCAATCGACGGGATTACGCCGGCGCATGTGGCGAAGTATCGCGATGCCAGGACCGCTCCGGTCAGAGCGAACCGCGAGATCGCCACCCTGTCGCACATCTTCAACATCGCCCGGGAATGGGGGCTTACCACCAACGAGAACCCGTGCCAGGGCGTGCGCAAGAACAAAGAGGTGCCGCGGGACTTCTATGCCAACGACACGATCTGGAACGCGGTGTATGCGAAAGCAGTGGGTGAACTGAAGGACGCCATGGACTTGGCGTATCTGACGGGCCAGCGTCCGGCGGACGTGCTGGTGATGAGGCGGGACGACATTGAGGGCAAGGCCCTTGGCGTGAAGCAGAAGAAGACCCACAAGAAGCTTCGGATCATGCTCGAGGTGGATGGCGTGGAGAGCAGTCTGGGCGCTCTGATCAGGAAGATTCTGGAGCGCAACGCTCCTCATAGATCGCCATACCTTCTGCTGACCGACAACGGCAAACGGGTGACGGCACCGATGCTACGCCATCGCTGGGATGACGCCCGGGAAGAGGCAGTGAAGGAAGCAGTCGCCGCCGGCGACCAGGTCCTGGCTGGCCGGATCAGCCAGTTCCAGTTCCGCGACATTCGCCCGAAAGCGGCTTCAGAGATCACCGATGTCGACCACGCCAGCCTTCTGCTCGGCCACACCAAGGGCGACATTACCGAGCGGGTTTATCGTCGAATTGGAGCCTTGGCGAAACCCACCAAGTAGCGAAGTATTGTCAGCGCTGACAAATCAAACCATTCCCAAGGGTGTTCCCACGGGTAGTTTTTCTACGCCCCAAAAACGCAAAAAGCCCTGAATAATCAGGGCTTTGAATGTGGCGGAAGCGTAGAGATTCGAACTCTAGGATAGTTGCCCATCGACGGTTTTCAAGACCGTTGCCTTAAACCACTCGGCCACGCTTCCAGCTCGTTTTGCGGCCGCCATAATACCTTAATGAAACACGCTGTCAAACTCTCTGTGTCGCGGGTTGTGGGAGCTCTGATAGACTCCTAGCATCTGAACGTTCGAAACCACAGGTTTTACCAAGGAGTGTCGCCATGCGCGAACAGGATTACGCCGTACACCACGGCCAGCAGGTCGAGCAGCAGGAGATCAGCAAGGTCCTGCGCAACACGTACAGCCTGCTGGCACTTACCCTCGCCTTCAGCGGTGTCATGGCCTTCGTCGCCCAGCAGATGCGCGTCGGCTACCCGAACGTGTTCGTGGTGCTGATCGGCTTCTACGGGCTGTTCTTCCTCACCAACAAACTGCGTGATTCGGCCTGGGGCCTGGTGTCGACCTTTGCCCTCACCGGCTTCATGGGCTTCATCCTCGGCCCGATCCTCAACCGCTACCTGGGCATGGCCGGTGGCGCTGAAGTGGTCAGCTCGGCGTTTGCCATGACTGCGCTGGTGTTTGGTGGTCTGTCGGCCTATGTGCTGATCACCCGCAAGGACATGAGCTTCCTCAGTGGCTTCATCACTGCTGGCTTCTTCGTTCTGCTGGGTGCTGTCGTGGCCAGCTTCTTCTTCCAGATCAGCGGCCTGCAACTGGCGATCAGCGCTGGCTTCGTGCTATTCTCGTCGGTGTGCATCCTGTTCCAGACCAGCGCGATCATTCATGGTGGCGAGCGTAACTACATCATGGCGACCATCAGCCTGTATGTGTCGATCTACAACCTGTTTGTCAGCCTGCTGCAGCTGTTCGGCATCATGGGTCGTGATGACTGATTGATGAATGTGCGAGAAAGCCCGCTTCGGCGGGCTTTTTTGTGGGCACTACTTAGCCCCAGAAAGCACAACCAATAACTGACCAAAAAGTCAGATAACTAGGCACATGGTCGCCGATCGTGCCGCCATCGTGCTTTTCTCTACCGCAATCCCTCATCACCCCGTAGAATGCGCTCCTTTTTTCTTCCGGGGCAGCTTCCAGCAATGAGCTCACACGAACACAGCCCAGGCGCGGCGGCGCCTGCCAATGAACTGGTGCTTGGCCTTGAGGACAAGCCACGGCTGGTGATCGGCCTGCTGGCGGCCCTGCAGCACCTGCTGGCGATCATTGTGCCGATCGTGACCCCTGGCCTGCTGATCTGCCAGGCGCTGGGTGTTTCGGCGCGTGATACCAACCTGATCGTTTCCATGTCGCTGGTGATCTCGGGTATTGCCACCTTCGTCCAGTGCAAACGTTTCGGGCCGTTCGGCGCTGGGCTGCTGATTGTTCAGGGCACCAGCTTCAACTTCGTCGGTCCGCTGATTGCTGGCGGTGCGCTGATGGTCAAGCAAGGCACGCCGGTAGAAGGCGTGATGGCGGCTATTTTCGGCGTGGTGATCGCAGGCTCGTTCGTGGAGATGGGCGTTTCGCGCATCCTGCCCTTCGTAAAGCGTCTTATCACCCCGCTGGTGACTGGCATCGTGGTGCTGATGATCGGCCTGACGCTGATCAAGGTCGGCCTTATCAGCATGGGTGGCGGCTTTGGCGCCATGGCCAACGGCACCTTCGCCAATAGCGAAAACCTGCTGCTGTCGGGCGTGGTACTGGCGATTATCGTGATCCTCAACCGCGTCCCGGTGGTGTGGATGCGCAGCTGCGCCATCGTCATCGCCTTGGCGGTTGGTTATGCATTGGCCGGTTACATGGGCCGCCTGGATTTCACCGGCATGCATGAAGCCGCGCTGTTCCAGGTGCCTACACCGCTGCACTTCGGCCTTGGCTTCTCCTGGGCGCTGTTCATTCCGATGTTGGTGATTTACCTGGTGACTTCGCTGGAAGCCATCGGTGACGTTACCGCCACCAGCAAGGTCTCGCGCCAGCCGGTCGAAGGGCCGGTGTGGATGCAGCGGATCAAGGGCGGCGTGCTGGTCAACGGAGCCAACTCGCTGCTGGCGGGCTTGTTCAACACCTTCCCCAGCTCGATCTTTGCGCAGAACAACGGCGTGATTCAGCTGACCGGTATTGCCAGCCGCCATATCGGTATCTGGATTGCCGTGATGCTGGTGCTGCTGGGCCTGTTCCCGAGCGTTGCCGGGGTGATTCAGGCGGTGCCGGAGCCGGTGCTGGGTGGTGCGGCCATGGTGATGTTCGGTGCGGTCGCGGCTTCGGGGATCAATATTCTGGCTAGCACCCGGCTGGACCGCCGCGCGCTGCTGATTATTGCGGTGTCGCTGGCCTTGGGCCTGGGTGTGGCGCAGGTGCCGGAATTCCTGGCGCATATGCCGGCTGCGATCCGCAATGTGCTGGAGTCGGGTGTGGCCACGGGCGGTATCTGTGCCCTGGTGTTGAACTGGTTCCTGCCGGAGAGCAAGGAACACGCCTGAGCCCTTCAGGCATGACAGGAAGCCCGCCCCGCCATGCACAAGCGGGCGCGGGCTTTTTTGCTTTATCATGGCACCATTCCTTTGCATGAGTTACCCATGAAATTCGCTATCGCGGTGTTCTCTCCGGCCCATGCGCCCTCTTCACGGCGCGCCTTGCGCTATGCCGAGGCGGTACTGGCCGGCGGGCATGAGATTGCCCGGTTGTTCTTCTATCAGGACGGGGTGCACAGTGCCTCGGCCAACGTGGTCGCCCCGCAGGACGAACTCGACGTGGCCGGCCAGTGGCGCGCCTTTATCGAGACTAACCAACTGGACGCCGTGGTGTGTATCGCTGCCGCCCTGCGCCGTGGCGTGCTCGATGAAGCCGAGGCCAGCCGCTACCAGCGCCCGGCCGTGAACCTGCCCAAGCCTTGGGAGCTGTCGGGTCTTGGCCAGTTGCATGAGGCTGCGCAGGTAGCCGACCGCCTTGTCTGCTTCGGAGGCGACTGAAATGGCCAAATCCTTGTTGATCATCAGCCGCCAGGCACCGTGGAACGGCCCATCCGCCCGTGAAGCACTGGACATCGCCCTGGCCGGCGGCGCGTTCGACCTGCCGCTGGGCATGCTGTTCCTCGACGATGGCGTGTTCCAGCTTGCGCCCAACCAACAACCCACCGCCGTGCAACAGAAGAACCTGGCCGCCAACCTGCAAGCACTGCCAATGTTCGGTGTTGAAGAGCTGTTTGCCTGTAGCCACAGCCTCACCCGCCGCGGCCTGGCAGCCGACACCCTGGCACTGCCGGTACAAGTGCTCGATGACGCAGCGCTAACCGCGCTGATCGCCCGTTTCGACCAGGTGGTAACGCTCTGATGACGACCCTGCATGTAATTGCCCACTCCCCGTTCGGCGACGAACGCCTGGCCAGCTGCCTGCGCCTGCTCGGTGCCGACGACGCGCTGCTGCTGTGCGGCGATGCGGTGTATGCCTTGCGCAGCGGCAGCGAGCCGCACCACCTGCTACAAGCTGCCGGCCTGGCCCAGCGCCTGTTCGCCTTGGAAGAAGACGTGCAGGCCCGCGCAGTCGGCAACGACCTGGCCAAGGCCGTGGACTACCCTGGCTTCGTCGAACTGTCGCTGCACTACGACAAGGTCAACAGCTGGCTATGAATACGCTCAACGTTGGCGATAACGCCATCGCCCTGGACAAGGACGGCTTTCTGGTCGACCTGCAAGACTGGTCCCACGCTGCCGCCGAGGCCTTGGCCGAGCGCGAGGGCATCCCGTTGACCGCGGACCATTGGGAAATCCTCGAACTGCTGCGTGAGTTCTACCAGGAATACCAGCTGTCCCCGGCCACACGCCCGCTGATCAAGTACACGGCCCTGAAGCTGGGGCCGGAGAAGGGCAACAGCCCGCACCTGAACCGCCTGTTCAACGGCACACCCGCCAAACTTGCCGCCAAGCTGGCGGGCCTGCCCAAGCCGACCAACTGCATATGAACGAACCTCGCCCAATTACCCTGGAAACCCCGGCCGAACACCCGTTCGCCGAATTCGTGCGCATTCTCGGCAAAGGCAAGCGCGGCGCGCGTGGCCTGACCCGCGAAGAAGCCCGCGCAGCCATGACTCTGCTGCTGGAAGGCAAAGTCGAAGACACCCAGCTGGGTGCATTCCTCATGCTGCTGCGCCATAAAGAGGAAAGCGCCGACGAGCTTGCCGGTTTCACCGAGGCCCTGCGCGCCCACCTGCAGGCACCGAGCATTGCAGTGGACCTGGACTGGCCCACCTACGCCGGCAAAAAGCGCCACCTGCCCTGGTACTTGCTGGCGGCCAAATGCCTGGCCGGCAACGGCGTGCGTATCCTGATGCACGGTGGCGGCGCCCACACCGCCGGGCGCATGTACACCGAGCAACTGCTCGAGCTGCTGCAAATCCCCCTGTGCCGCGACTGGGCCGCTGTCGGCAGCACCCTCGACCAGCATCAGCTGGCGTTTTTCCCGCTGCACGACTGGGCGCCGCAATTACAGCGCATGATCGACCTGCGCAACACCTTGGGCCTGCGCTCGCCCATCCACTCCCTTGCCCGGGTACTTAACCCGCTGGGCGCACGCTGCGGCCTGCAAAGTATCTTCCACCCCGGTTACCAGGCGGTGCACCGCGAGGCCAGTCGCCTGCTGGGCGATCATGCGGTGGTAATCAAGGGCGATGGCGGCGAGATCGAAGTAAACCCCGATGTCATCAGCCACCTCTACGGCACCACGGCAGGCGAAGCGTGGGACGAAGAGTGGCCAGCACTGAGCGAACGCCGCCATGTGAAACCGGCCAGCCTGCAAGCCGAACACTTGCTGGCATTCTGGCGGGGCGAAGTGGGAGACAGCTATGGCGAGAAGGCCCTCATCGCCACCATGGCCCTGGCCCTGCGTGGCCTGGGGCAGGACCGCGAGCAGGCGTTCGCAACCGCCCAAGGCTATTGGGAGACACGCAACAAATCGATTTAGCCGATCATAACCCCCGGTTATTTGCGCTATTTATTCGAACGTTTTGGCCTAGACTGGGCTCCAACGACAAACAACTTTGTTCCGAGGAGCCTACGCATGGGCCTTTTGATCGACGGCCGCTGGCATGACCAGTGGTATGAAAACGGCAAGGACGGCACGTTCAAACGTGAAAACGCCCAACGCCGCAATCAACTGCCCGCCCCTGAGGCCGGCCGCTACCACCTGTACGTCTCGCTGGCCTGCCCATGGGCCCACCGCACCCTGATTGTCCGCGCACTCAAAGGCCTGGAGCCCTTGATCGATGTCTCGGTAGTCAGTTGGCTGATGCAGGACCACGGCTGGACTTTCGATGTGCAGCAAGGCTCCACGGGCGACCACCTCGACGCCTTGCAGTACCTGCACCAGCGCTACACCCAGGATGACCCGCACTACACCGGCCGCGTGACCGTACCCGTGCTGTGGGACAAGAAAGAGAAGCGCATCGTCAACAATGAATCGTCGGAGATCATCCGCATCTTCAACAGCGCGTTTAACGAGCTGACCGGCAATACACTGGACCTGTACCCCGAACCGCTGCGCCCAACCATCGAGGCGCTCAACGAGCGCATCTACCCGGCCGTGAACAACGGCGTGTACCGCGCAGGCTTTGCCACCACGCAGGAGGCGTACGAAGCCGCGTTCGACGACGTGTTCAATGAGCTGGACTATCTGGAAGACGTGCTAAGCCGCAATCGCTATCTGGCGGGTGAATACCTGACCGAAGCCGATGTGCGCCTGTTTACCACGCTGGTGCGCTTCGATGCGGTGTATCACGGGCATTTCAAGTGCAACCTGCGGCGCCTGAGCGACTACCACAACCTGTCGAACTGGCTGCGCGAGCTGTATCAGTGGCCTGGTGTGGCGGGCACGGTGGATATGGAGCATATCCAGAAGCACTATTACATGAGCCACAAGACCATCAACCCGACCGGGATCGTGCCCAAAGGGCCGTTGCAGGACTTTGGCCTGGCACATGACCGGGAGCGGTTGGCGGGCAAGGGGATTTGGCAGGTTTGAGATTGCCGGGGCTGCTTTGCAGCCCCAACGATTTCAGCCGTTTTGCGAACCTTCAAACCAGGCCAGCTTTTCACGCAGTTGCACGACTTCCCCCACAATCACCAGGGTAGGCGCATGCACTTCATGCCGCGCCACCAGCTCTGGCAAATCCGCCAGGGTACCGGTGAATACCCGCTGATTACGCGTAGTCCCCTGCTGCACCAACGCAGCCGGCGTACTCGCCGCCCGCCCATGGCGAATCAGCTCGGCACAGATGGTCGGCAAGCCCACCAACCCCATGTAGAACACCAAGGTCTGCGCCGGCGCCACCAGGTCATCCCACGGAAGGTTGCTGGTGCCATCCTTCAGGTGCCCGGTCACGAAGCGCACCGACTGGGCGTAGTCCCGGTGAGTCAGCGGAATCCCACCATAAGCGGAACAGCCGCTGGCCGCCGTAATGCCCGGCACCACCTGGAACGGAATGCCATGCTCGGCCAGCTCTTCGATCTCTTCGCCACCCCGGCCGAAGATGAACGGGTCGCCCCCCTTCAGACGCAGCACACGCTTGCCCTGCTGAGCCAGATCGACCAGCAGGCGGTTGATCTGGTCCTGCGGCACGGCGTGGTCGGCGCGGCGCTTGCCCACGTAGATACGCTCGGCATCACGCCGGCACATCTCGATGATCGCGGGGGCTACCAGGCGGTCGTACAGCACCACGTCGGCCTGCTGCATCAGGCGCAAGGCACGGAAGGTGAGCAAGTCGGGATCACCCGGTCCTGCACCGACCAGATACACCTCGCCCCCCTGCTGCACCGGCGCGCCGTCTACCATCGCTTGCAACAGGCGTTCGGCCTCGGCACCCTGCCCGGCCAGCTGACGCTCGGCAATCGGCCCCTGGAACACGGTTTCCCAGAAGCCTCGGCGCTGGTTGACGTCCGGGTACAAGGATTTCACCTTGTGCCGAAAGCGCGCTGCCAGGCCGGCCAGCTCACCATAGGCCGACGGAATCCAGGCCTCGAGCTTGGCGCGAATCAACCGCGCCAAAACCGGGGCGTCACCGCCACTGGACACCGCAATCACCAGGGGTGAACGGTCAACGATCGCCGGGAAGATCACCGTGCACAGGGCCGGCGCATCCACCACATTGACCGGCAGGCTGAGGGCCTGCGCATCCGCTGACACCTGGGCATTCAGCCCTGGGTCGTCGGTCGCTGCGATCACCAGCCGGCAACCGACCAGGTCAGCGGCCTGATAGCCACGCACCAGCACCTCACCGCCACCTTCCCGGGCCAACGCAGCCAACTGGCCGTCGACATCCGGCGCCACCACGCGCAGCACGCCACCGGCATCCGCCAGCAGGCGCGCCTTGCGCAAGGCGATCTCACCGCCACCGACGACCAGCACGCGGCCGCCCTGCAGCTTGTGGAACAGCGGCAGGTAATCCATTTAGCGGATGACCTCGACGCCGCCCATGTACGGCTTCAGCACGTCCGGCACGCGGATCGAACCATCAGCCTGCTGGTAGTTTTCCAGCACGGCAACCAGTGTACGTCCGACGGCCAGGCCGGAGCCGTTGAGGGTGTGCACCAGCTCTGGCTTGCCGGTTTCCGGGTTGCGCCAGCGGGCCTGCATGCGGCGCGCCTGGAAGTCGCCGCAGTTGGAGCACGAGCTGATTTCGCGGTACTTGTCCTGGCTCGGCACCCACACTTCCAAGTCGTAGGTTTTGACGGCGCCAAAGCCCATGTCGCCGGTGCACAGGGCCAGTACGCGATAAGGCAGCTCCAGCAGCTGCAGTACACGTTCGGCGTTGGCGGTCAGGCCTTCCAGCGCTTCCATCGACTTGGCCGGTTCTACCACCTGCACCATCTCGACCTTGTCGAACTGGTGCTGGCGGATCATGCCGCGGGTGTCACGGCCGGAAGCACCGGCTTCACTGCGGAAGCACGGGGTATGGGCAACCAGTTTCAGCGGAAGCTGCTTGGCGTCAAGGATCTCACCGGCCACCAGGTTAGTCAGCGACACTTCGGCGGTCGGGATCAGATAGAAGTCCGCCTCACCTTCGCGGGTGATCTTGAACAGGTCCTCCTCGAACTTCGGCAGCTGGCCGGTGCCTTGAAGGGCCGGGGCCTGCACCAGGTACGGGGTGTAGTGCTCCTCGTAGCCGTGCTCGCCGGTGTGCAGGTTGATCATGAATTGCGCCAGGGCGCGGTGCAGG
The DNA here is from genome assembly GCF_001320605.1 of Pseudomonas sp. NBRC 111133. Lineage (NCBI taxonomy): Bacteria > Pseudomonadati > Pseudomonadota > Gammaproteobacteria > Pseudomonadales > Pseudomonadaceae > Pseudomonas > Pseudomonas sp. NBRC 111133. The sequence continues at coordinate 25,369 of NZ_BCBJ01000024.1, forward strand.
CGGGCGATCGGGCCACGCAGCACGGCAAAACGGGCGCCAGACAGCTTGGCAGCGGCTTCGAAGTCCAGGCCACCGCTGACTTCGCCCAGGGCGACGTGGTCCTTGATTTCGAAGTCGAAGGCCTTCGGCGTGCCCCAACGGCGCACTTCGACGTTGTCGTCTTCGCTGGCACCGACCGGTACGCTGGCGTCCGGCAGGTTGGGGATGGTCAGCAGGATGCCATCCAGTTCGGCCTGGATGGCGTCCAGTTCGGTCTTGCCAGCAGCCAGTTCATTGGCCATGCGCTCGACGTCGGCCATCAATGGCGCGATGTCTTCGCCCTTGGCCTTGGCCTGGCCGATGGACTTGGAACGGGCGTTGCGCTCGGCTTGCAACTGCTCGGTGCGAGTCTGCACTGCCTTGCGGCGCTCTTCCAGTGATTCGATGCGCGCGACATCCAGGCTGAAGCCACGGGAGGCCAGGCGATCCGCCACTTCCTGAAGTTGGCCGCGTAACAGTTTGGAATCGAGCATATCGTTCTCTCGTTATAAGTAGGTGTTGGTTCAGAATCGGGTCAGGGACAGGCCGGCCCAGGTCGCGAGCAGCCCGCCCACCACGCTGATACTGGTATAGCCCAAGGCAAGGGGCACCTGCCCGCTTTCCATCAGGCGCACGGTATCGAGCGAGAAGGAGGAAAAGGTTGTCAGGCCGCCGAGGAAGCCGACAATCAGGCCGGCGCGCAGCTCGACCGGCGCCAGCGGCTTGTGCAGGAACAGGCCATAAAGCAGGCCGATCAGCAGGCAGCCAACCAGGTTGACCGCCAGCGTACCGGCATAGAAGTGCCGTGGCCAGTGGGCCGCTACCCAGTTGGCGGTAGCAAAGCGCAACAAGGTACCGGCGATACCGCCCGCGCTGACCGCGGCGATGAGTGCAATCACGGTTTTCTCCGTTGACGGGGGCTGTTGCGGTCGAGCTCGGCCAGGTGGCGCAGCTTCTCGCCAATCTTCAGCTCAAGGCCGCGGGGCACCGGCTGGTAGTACTGGCGGGGTACCAGTTCGTCGGGGAAGTAATCTTCACCGGCGGCATAAGCATCGGGTTCATCGTGGGCATAGCGGTACTCGTCGCCATAGCCCAGTTGCTTCATCAGTTTGGTCGGGGCGTTGCGCAGGTGCAACGGCACCTCCAGCGAGCCATGCTCGGCCGCTTCGCGCAGGGCAGTCTTGAAGCCCATGTACACCGCGTTGCTCTTCGGCGCGCAGGCCAGGTAGGTGATAGCCTGGGCCACTGCCAGCTCGCCTTCGGGGCTGCCCAGGCGTTCCTGCACGTCCCACGCCGCCAGGCACAGGCTGAGCGCTCGCGGGTCAGCGTTACCGATATCCTCGCTGGCCATGCGCACCACGCGGCGGGCGATGTAAAGCGGGTCGCAACCGCCGTCGAGCATGCGTGCAAACCAGTACAGGGCGCCATCGGGGTTGGAACCGCGCACCGACTTGTGCAGCGCGGAAATCTGGTCGTAGAACGCCTCCCCCCCCTTGTCGAAACGACGGCGGCTATCACCAAGCAGGCTTTGCAGCATCTCGACGTCGATTTCGCTGCCGTCTTCGGCTAGGTCCGAGGCGTTCTCAAGGAAGTTGAGCATGCGCCGGCCATCGCCATCGGCGGCAGCCATCAGCATCTTGAAAGCATCGTCGCCCACCCGCAGGTTGCGCTTGCCCAGGCCGCGCTCTTCGGTCAGCGCGCGGTTGACCAGTTTGCGCAGTGCCGCCTCGTCCAGGCTTTTGAGCACGTACACCCGCGCCCGCGACAGCAGCGCGTTGTTCAGTTCGAAGGACGGGTTTTCAGTGGTGGCGCCGATGAACAGCAGCGTGCCGTCTTCCACGTAGGGCAAGAAGGCATCCTGCTGCGACTTGTTGAAGCGGTGCACTTCATCGACGAACAGGATGGTGCGGCGGCCATACTGACCGGCCTGTTGCTTGGCCACTTCAACGGCCTGGCGGATTTCTTTCACCCCGGCCAGTACCGCCGACACGGTTTCGAAATGCGCGTCACAAAACTGCGCCAGCAGCCGCGCAAGGGTGGTCTTGCCCACCCCCGGCGGCCCCCAGAAGATCATCGAGTGCAGCGCACCCTGCTCCAGCGCCTCGCGCAACGGCTTACCGCGCGCCAGCAAGTGCTCCTGGCCGACGTACTCGTCCAGGTTGGACGGGCGCAGGCGAGCGGCCAGGGGCTGGGCGACGGGTTCGCTTCGAAACAGGTCCATGACGGGCTCTGGTTACTCCTTGATCACGTCCGCGCCTTTGGGGATGTCGAACTTGAACTGGCTGTCCGGCACCGCCTGGTTGGCCTTGACGCCATTGAACAGGATGTTGGTGCGCTGGCCGACACTGTCGATCAGCTGCATGTCATTGATCAGGCCTTTGCGGAACGACACGCGCAGCGAGTCGAACAGGGTGTCCTTGGTCTTCGGTTTGAGGGTGAAGTCCATCACCTCGCCCTGCTCCTTGGAAGCAATGTCGAAACTCTGGCTGATCTTCGACACATCACCGGACAGCAGCAGTGCAGGGGTCTGGTTCAGTCGCACATCGAGCTTCTTGATGGTGGCCTGTTCCAGGTCCGGGTCCCACAGGGTGACGTTCTTGCCGTCCGAAACCACCACCTGCTCCTGCGGCGCATCAGTATGCCAGTAGAACAGGCCCGGGCGCTTGACCGCCATCTTGCCCGAGGTTTCCTGCAGGCTGGTGCCATCGGCGCCCAGGGTCAGCTGGGAGAAGTTGGCCTCGATAGTCTGCGACTTTTCCAGCAACTGGGTCAGGCGTTGTACGTCTTGCTCACCGGCATAAGCAGTAACCGAGCCCAGGGTCAGGGCAGAAACCAACAGCATGCGAATCGCGCGCATGGGAATCCTCATTGAGCATTGAAAAGGCCGGGCGCCACCGTTGGCGCCCGGCAAGGTGTTCTTCAGTCGCGCGGGCCGCCCGGGGCAATCACTTCCCGCGAGCCGTTGCTGTTCATGGGGGTGACCACGCCGGCCATTTCCATGGCTTCGATCATACGGGCGGCGCGGTTGTAACCGATTTTCAGCTTGCGCTGCACGGCCGAAATGGACGCGCGGCGGCTTTCCAGCACGAACTGCACGGCCTCATCATACAGGGCGTCGCTCTCCGAATCTTCACCATCACCGCCACCACCGCCGCCGCCGTCGAAGCCACTGCCGGCTTCTTCGACACCGTTGAGGATGTCATCGTTGTAATCCGGCGCGCCTCGCAGCTTCCACGCTTCGACCGTACGGTGCACTTCGTCGTCGGAAACGAACGCACCGTGCACGCGGATTGGCAGGCTGGTGCCCGGTGGCATGTACAGCATGTCACCATGACCCAACAGCTGCTCTGCACCACCCTGGTCGATGATGGTGCGTGAGTCGATCTTGCTCGACACCTGGAACGCCATGCGGGTCGGAATGTTGGCCTTGATCAGGCCGGTAATCACGTCCACCGACGGGCGCTGGGTGGCGAGAATCAGATGGATACCGGCTGCCCGCGCCTTCTGGGCGATACGGGCGATCAGCTCTTCGACCTTCTTGCCGACGATCATCATCATGTCGGCGAACTCGTCCACCACCACCACGATGGTCGGCAAGGTTTTCAGCGCTGGCGGCTCGTCGTCCATGCTCTCGCGACGGTACAGCGGGTCGTGGATGATTTCGCCAGCTTCCTGGGCGTCCTTGATCTTGCGGTTGAAACCGGCCAGGTTACGCACGCCCATGGCCGCCATCAGCTTGTAGCGCCGCTCCATCTCGGCCACGCTCCAGCGCAGGGCGTTGGCGGCGTCTTTCATGTCGGTGACCACCGGGCACAGCAGGTGCGGGATGCCTTCGTAGATCGACAGTTCGAGCATTTTCGGGTCGATCATGATCAGCCGCGCGTCTTCCGGGCTGGACTTGAACAGGATCGACAGGATCATCGCGTTCACACCCACCGACTTACCGGAGCCGGTAGTACCGGCCACCAGCAGGTGGGGCATCTTGGCCAGGTCGGTAATCACCGGCTTGCCGCCGATGTCATGGCCCAGGGCCAGCGTGACCGGGGACTTCTGTTCGTCGTACTGCGGCGTGGCCAGCACCTCGGAGAAGCGCACCATCTGCCGGTTTTCGTTGGGAATCTCGATACCCACGGTGGTCTTGCCGGGGATCACCTCGACCACGCGCACGCTGGTCACGGCCAGCGAGCGCGCCAGGTCCTTGGCCAGGTTGGCGATGCGGCTGACCTTCACGCCAGCGGCCGGCTGGATTTCGTAACGGGTAATCACCGGGCCGGGGTGAATCGAGTCCACCGCCACTTCTACACCGAATTCCTTGAGCTTGATTTCCAGCAGTTGGCCGACACCGGCCAGGGACTCTGGCGAATACTCGATTTTCTTCTGCTCGGCAGGGTCGAGGATGGAAATCGACGGCAAGGTGCCTTCCACCGCGCTGTCGATGAACAGCGGTGCCTGCTTTTCCTTCATCACCCGCTTGCTCGGCTCCGGAGCCTTGGCGGCGGCGGGTGGCACGATCGTCGGGGCGGCGTGCTGCTCGCGAGGGACCACGGTTTCACGCGGCACTACGGGCTCACGGGCGGCCTCACGTGGTGGCACGACAGGCTCACGGCCAAGCGTCGGCTCACGGGGTTCAACGACCGGGGCCGGCGCTTCTTCACGCTTGAAAATACGCTCACGCAACGCCGGCTTGGCCGGTTCACGCTTCTCGGCGGCCATCGGCGCGGCCTTGACCACCGGCTCATCCTCGCGCAGTTGCGCCTCCAGGCGCTTGCGCTCGTTGCGGGCTTCCCACCAACGGTTGGCGGCGCCCTGCACCAGCTCGAACAGGTCGAGGGTGATCTTGCCGGTCAGGTCCATCACCTTGAACCACGACAAGTCGGTGAAGACCGTCAGGCCGAACAGGAACAGGGCAATGAACATCAGCGTGCTGCCCTGCACGTTCAGCAGGTTGCGCGCCAGGTCACCAAGGCTTTCGCCCAATGCGCCACCTGCAGAGAACGGCAAGCTCGCCGGCGGGTGGAAGTGGATATGCGCCAGCGCCGCCCCGGACAACACCAGGAAGACCAGGCCGATCAACCGCCAGGAAAACAGCCAGCCGCTCCAGTCCCACGGCTGGTGGCGTTCGCGGAAGATCTGCCAGGTCTTCACCGCCAGCAGCAGCGGGAAGATATAGGCGAAGTAACCCAGCACCATGAACAGGATATCGGCGAAGTAGGCGCCGGCACGCCCGGCGGCGTTCTGCACCTGGTCGACGGTGGCGGTGTGGCTGAAACCCGGGTCCGAAGTGTCGTAGGTCAGCAGGGCCATCCACAGGTACAGGCACAGGGCGCCGACAGCGATCAACGCACCTTCCTTGAGGCGATAATGCAGCTGCTGCCGCCACAGGGGCACGGGCAAGGGAGCTGGGGTTGCGGTGGATTTCTTCAAAACGCGTCTATTCCTGCGCGTGCTGCGCGTCCAATAGTGATCGGCGGCGGTGCGGCCAATGAACCACTACTTTTAACATTACTGCCCGACAGCCGCCATGGCGGCACGCCGTATGGGGGTTTGGCCGGGGGCGACTTTCATATACCTGCAATTTGAGCATGCATTTTCTTTTGTGACAAAGGCTTATGCTGTGTTTTTGCACAGGTGTGACAGCAAATGTAGCGGATGGTGCCTGCGGTTTCATGAATGTGTAGGAAATTGCCTGAATTCGCCCCCCCGCAAAGCAGCCACAACCATTGACCCTGCCATGCGCGCAAGCCATGCTGCCCTCTCCCCTCCCCCACCGCACGATAGACCATGCTTACCTGGCTGACCCGCGACTCGCTGACCTTCCCGCCCCTGGAAAAGGCCCTGCACGACCCCAACGGCCTGCTGGCCGCCGGCGGCGACCTTACCCCCGAGCGCCTGGTTCAGGCCTATCGTCACGGTTGCTTCCCGTGGTACCAGGATGGCCAGCCGATCCTGTGGTGGTCACCCGACCCGCGCACGGTGCTGGTGCCCGACCAGCTGCACGTGTCGCGCTCGCTGGCCAAGCTGATGCGCCAGGGCCGCTACCAGGTCAGCTTCGACACCGACTTCCCGGCCGTGATCGCCGCCTGCGCCGCGCCACGCGACTACGCCGACGGCACCTGGATCACCGATACCATGCGCAATGCCTACTGCGAACTGCACCGACGCGGCATTGCCCACTCGGTGGAAGTGCGCCAGGACGGTGAGCTGGTCGGCGGCCTGTACGGCCTGGCCATGGGCCAGCTGTTCTTCGGTGAATCGATGTTCAGCCGCGCCGACAACGCCTCCAAGGTCGGCTTCGTGACCTTGGTCAACCACCTGCGCCAGGCCGGGTTCGTGCTGATCGACTGCCAGATGCCCACCAACCACCTGCACAGCCTGGGCGCCCACGCCATCAGCCGCGCCGAATTCGCTGGCTACCTGGCACGCCACCTCGACCAGCCCAACAGCGCCACATGGGTTGCCTAGGCGAGTTCCCGTAGCTGGCTTACACTTAAAACAAAGTCTCACCGAGGGGGTTGATCATGACAGAGTTGGCGCGGTTGAAGTTTTATGCCACTCAGCCCCACTCCTGCAGCTACCTGCCCGAGGAACAGGCCACCACGCTGTTCCTCGACCCCAGCCAGCCGATGGACGTTAACGTGTACGCCGACCTGTCGGAAATGGGCTTCCGCCGCAGTGGCGACCATCTGTACCGCCCGCACTGCCAGAATTGCAACGCCTGCGTGCCGGCACGCATCCCGGCGGCGCGCTTTATCCCCAACCGCCAGCAACGGCGCATCCTCAAGCGCAATGCCGACCTGACCGTGACGGCGGCGCGCCCAACCTTCAAGGAAGAGTATTTCGAGCTGTACCGGCGCTATATCGAAACACGCCACGCCGACGGTGACATGTACCCGCCCAGCCGCGACCAGTTTTCCACCTTTCTGGTGCGCGACCTGCCGTTCTGCTGGTTTTACGAGTTCCGCCTGGAAGGCCGCTTGATGGCAGTGGCCGTGTGCGACCTGCTGCCCAACGGCCTGTCGGCGGTCTACACCTTCTACGAACCGGACGAAGAGCGACGCAGCTTGGGCCGCTTTGCCATCCTGTGGCAAATCACCGAAGCCCTGCGCCAGGACCTGGAAGCGGTATACCTGGGTTACTGGATCAAGAACTGCAAGAAAATGAACTACAAGACGCAGTATCGGCCCATCGAATTGCTGATAAACCAGCGCTGGGTCACCCTCAACTGAAAGCATTGGCTTGACACACAGTTTTCGGGCATAATCCACGCCACTTTTTTGCCCGGTGCGGATATGCGTCGGGCCAACACTGGATCCGAGGGCTCTACTGCATGTCGAAAGAAGACAGCTTCGAAATGGAAGGTACTGTCGTCGACACCCTGCCCAACACCATGTTCCGCGTGGAGTTGGAAAACGGGCACGTCGTAACCGCGCACATCTCCGGAAAGATGCGCAAGAACTACATCCGTATTCTCACTGGCGACAAGGTCCGCGTCGAACTGACACCATACGACCTGAGCAAGGGCCGCATCACCTACCGTGCGCGCTAAGCTCAAGCCATGAAGAAGCCCGGCCATGCGCCGGGCTTTTTTGTGCCTGCCAGAACCGCTTTGC
>NZ_BCBJ01000025.1:0-23651 GCF_001320605.1 Pseudomonas sp. NBRC 111133
GGCCATCGCGCAGGTCGACGTGCACCACACCACCATGCTCGGCCAGTTCTCCAAACAGGATCTCCTCGGCCAGCGGCCGCTTGATCTTGTCCTGGATCAGCCGCGCCATCGGCCGCGCACCCATCTGCACGTCGTAGCCCGACACCGCCAGCCAGCCGCGTGCGGCGTCGCTGACTTCCAGCAGCACACGCTTGTCTTCCAGCTGCGCCTGCAGTTCGATAAGGAACTTGTCGACGATGCTCTTGATCGTCTCGGTGCTCAGGCGACCAAACTGGATAATGGTATCCAGACGGTTGCGGAACTCTGGCGTGAAGCTCTTGCGGATCACTTCCATGGCATCGGACGCGTGGTCCTGATGGGTGAAGCCGATCGAGGCCCGCGCTGCCGTTTCTGCACCCGCGTTGGTGGTCATGATCAGGATCACGTTACGGAAGTCGGCCTTGCGCCCGTTGTTGTCGGTCAGGGTACCGTGGTCCATCACCTGCAGCAGCAGGTTGAAGACTTCCGGGTGGGCCTTCTCGATTTCATCGAGCAGCAATACGCAATGCGGTTGCTTGGTAATCGCCTCGGTCAGCAAGCCCCCCTGGTCGAACCCTACGTAACCAGGAGGCGCACCGATCAGGCGCGACACGGTATGGCGCTCCATGTACTCGGACATGTCGAACCGCACCAGCTCCACGCCCAGCGCCTTGGCCAGCTGCCGCGCCGCTTCGGTCTTGCCGACGCCGGTAGGGCCAGCGAACAGGAACGAACCGACGGGCTTGTCTGGCGACTTCAGGCCAGCACGGGACAGCTTGATGGCCGTAGACAGCGAGTCGATGGCCTGGTCCTGACCGAACACGGTCAGCTTCAGGTCACGCTCAAGGTTACGCAGCAGCTCCTTGTCGGAGCTGGTGACGTGCTTCGGCGGAATCCGCGCGATCTTGGCGACGATGTCCTCGACTTGAGGCACATCGATGCGTTTGACGCGCATGGCCTCCGGCTGCAGCCGCTGGTAGGCACCGGCTTCGTCGATCACATCGATGGCTTTGTCGGGCATGTGCCGGTCATTGATGTAGCGCGAGGCCAGTTCGGCGGCGGCGCGCAGGGCTTCGTCGCTGTACTCGATGTTGTGGTGGCTCTCGAAACGCCCTTTCAGGCCGCGCAGGATGCCCACGGTGTCTTCGACCGACGGCTCACTGACATCCACCTTCTGGAAGCGACGTGCCAGGGCACGGTCCTTCTCGAAGATGCCGCGGAATTCCTGGAAGGTGGTCGAGCCGATGCAACGGATCTCACCCGACGACAGCAGCGGCTTGAGCAGGTTGGAGGCATCCATCACCCCGCCCGATGCCGCACCGGCACCGATGATGGTGTGGATTTCGTCGATGAACAGGATCGCCTGCGGGCGCTTGCGCAGCTCACCGAGCAGCGCCTTGAAGCGCTTCTCGAAGTCGCCGCGGTATTTGGTACCAGCCAACAGCGCGCCCAGGTCAAGGGAATACACCACGCTTTGCGCCAGCAGGTCGGGCACCTGGCCATCGACAATGCGCTTGGCCAGGCCTTCGGCGATGGCAGTCTTGCCAACGCCCGCCTCACCCACCAGCAACGGGTTGTTCTTGCGCCGGCGCGCCAGGATTTGCGCCACGCGCTCCACTTCCTGCTCGCGCCCCACCAGCGGGTCGATACGGCCAGCACGGGCCAGCTCGTTCAGGTTGCTGGCATAGGCGTCCAGCGGGTTGCTCGAAGAGGAGGTTTCGCCACCCTCCTCGTCCTGCATGTCTTGGTCGTTTTCAGATTGCGAACCATGCCCCGGCACCTTGGAGATGCCATGGGCGATGTAGTTGACCACGTCGATACGGGCCACGCTCTGCTGTTTCAGCAGGAACACAGCCTGGCTTTCCTGCTCGCTGAAGATCGCCACCAGCACGTTGGCGCCGGTCACTTCGCGCTTGCCGGAGCTTTGCACGTGGAACACGGCACGCTGCAGCACCCGCTGGAAGCCCAGGGTCGGCTGGGTTTCACGGTCTTCGTCGTTGACAGGAATCAGCGGCGTAGTGGAATCGATGAACTCTTGCAGGTCGTGCTTGAGCTTGTCGAGATTGGCGCCACAGGCGCGCAGAACGGTCGCGGCAGCCTCATTGTCAAGGAGTGCCAGCAGCAGATGTTCGACGGTCATGAACTCATGACGCTTCGAACGGGCCTCCTTGAAGGCAAGATTGAGGGTGACTTCGAGCTCGCGGTTTAACATAGCTTCACCTCATACCCAAGTGGTCGGCGATTAACCGTCCTTCTCGATTTCACAGAGTAGCGGATGCTGGCTTTCCCTGGCGTATTGGTTGACCTGCATAGCCTTTGTTTCGGCGATGTCACGGGTAAACAATCCGCACACTGCCCGCCCTTCGGTATGGACGGTCAGCATGATCTTGGTCGCCAGCTCGCGGTTCAGATTAAAGAACGTCTCGAGCACTTCGACGACGAAATCCATCGGCGTGTAGTCATCGTTGAACAAAACCACCTTGTACATCGGTGGCGCCTGCAGGATCGGCTTGGCTTCCTGAACTGCAAGACCTGAGCCGTCGTCCTCATTCGATTGCGGGCGATCCTGATTGAATGTTAGTCGAATCTCACTAGGTGCATGCATGGAAAGAATTTCATCATGAGCGTCAGGTTAAGGTTGTGGGTTGACCGCACAGGCCACGAACGGCGCAGGCGCCGGGCGACCTTGACTATCGGAAAAACGGTGTTACAACCAATAAGAACCCACCGTGGTCGATAAAGATCCGCGCAGTCAACCAGAATTTCGCAAGGTTCGTATGCGGATGAAGTGGATGATACTCCAGTGATGGAGTCCTTTGCAGAGGGACATAGGGATGGCAAGCGGTAAAGTCAAGTGGTTCAACAATGCCAAGGGCTACGGATTCATCAACGAGGAAGGTAAATCCGATGACCTTTTCGCTCATTACTCGGCCATCCAGATGGACGGATACAAGACACTGAAGGCGGGCCAGGCCGTGGAGTTCGAAATCATCCAGGGCCCCAAAGGCCTGCACGCGGTGAAGATAATGGACGCCGCTGCGGCAGCCAAAGCCCAAGGCCAGGCCGCAAGCGAAACCGTACGCGTCTGATCGCCGCCCCGTGTCGTAGTACGAAAAAACCGGTCGCCCTTTTACCCTGGCGACCGGTTTTCTCTTGCCTTACATATGCTTGATCATTTCATCACCAAAGCCTGAGCTGCTCACCAGCTTTGCCCCGTCCATCAGCCGCTCGAAGTCGTAGGTCACGGTCTTGGCCGCAATCGCGCCATTGGTGCCCTTGATGATCAGGTCGGCCGCCTCGGTCCAGCCCATGTGTCGCAGCATCATCTCCGCCGAGAGAATGACCGAGCCGGGGTTGACCTTGTCTTGCCCCGCGTACTTGGGCGCAGTGCCGTGAGTGGCCTCGAACATGGCCACGGTGTCGGAAAGGTTGGCGCCCGGTGCGATGCCGATACCGCCCACCTCCGCCGCCAGAGCGTCGGACAGGTAGTCACCGTTGAGGTTCAGGGTGGCAATCACGTCGTACTCGGCCGGGCGCAGCAGAATCTGCTGCAGCATGGCGTCGGCGATGGCGTCCTTGACGATGACCTCGCGGCCGGTCTTGGGGTTCTTGAACTTCATCCAAGGGCCACCATCGAGCAGTTCGGCGCCGAACTCATCCCGGGCCACTTCATAACCCCAGTCTTTGAAGGCACCTTCGGTGAACTTCATGATGTTGCCTTTGTGCACCAGGGTCAGCGACTCGCGGTCATTGTCCACCACGTATTGCAGGGCCTTACGCACCAGGCGCTTGGTGCCCTCTTTCGAAACCGGCTTCACGCCAATGCCGCAGTCCTGGTCGAAGCGGATCTTGGTGACGCCCATTTCTTCCTTGAGGAACTTGATCACCTTGTTGGCCTCGGGCGAGCCGGCCTTCCACTCGATGCCGGCATAGATGTCTTCGGAGTTCTCGCGGAAGATCACCATGTCGACGTCGCCAGGCTTTTTCACCGGGCTCGGTACACCTTGGAACCACAGCACCGGCCGCAGGCACACATACAGGTCCAGTTGCTGGCGCAGGGCCACGTTGAGCGAGCGGATGCCGCCACCCACCGGGGTGGTCAGCGGGCCCTTGATCGACACCACGTAATCACGCACGGCGTCGAGGGTTTCCTGAGGCAGCCAGGTGTCCTGGTCGTACACCTGGGTGGCCTTCTCGCCGGCGTACACCTCCATCCAGGCAATCTTGCGCTTGCCGCCGTAGGCCTTCTGCACGGCGGCATCGACCACCTTGATCATCACGGGCGAAACATCGACGCCGATCCCGTCACCCTCAATGTAAGGAATGATCGGGTGGTCAGGCACGTTAAGCGAATGGTCTGCATTGACGGTGATCTTGGTGCCGTCGGTCGGAACCTTGATTTTCTGGTATCCCATGCTTGCACTACTCCGCTGTCGGGTGTGGTTTGGACATCATGCGATGCAATGAGCCTAAACCACATCTGCCGACCTGCAAGGCATGCGACAACCCGCCACATTGCCGCTTAGTCTTTGGTCTTATAAATGGGCCGATATCACTTGGCCTTGCTGATTAGCCCGAATGGTTTGGTATACTCCGCCGCGACCGAAGGGTCATCGGGGCGAATCCCAGGAAAATGCGGACCGCCCTAGGCCATGAATGGCCGTAAAGCCTGGGCTGTTACCGCAGTTCAGCACTTGACGCTCGACTGATGCATCCACCATCACCGCTCGCAGCCTCTCGACTTTCCGCTCATGGCGTTGTCAGGGCGATGCGCCTACCCTGCGCACCACGAGACTCGAGCACGCTCAGCACACAGAGAGTTAACCCGCATGCCCACCCGTTCCAAGATCATCTATACCTTCACCGACGAAGCCCCCGCCCTCGCCACTTACTCGCTGCTGCCGATCGTCGAAGCCTTCACCGCTTCGGCTGACATCGCCGTCGAAACCCGCGACATCTCCCTGGCCGGCCGTATCCTTGCCGCCTTCCCGGAGCAACTGGGCGCAGAGAAGCAAGTAGGCGATCACCTGGCGGAACTGGGCCAGCTGGCTACCACCCCTGAAGCCAACATCATCAAGCTGCCGAACATCAGCGCCTCGGTACCGCAGCTCAAAGCCGCGATCAAGGAACTGCAAGGCAAGGGCTTCAACATCCCTGACTACGCCGACGAGCCGGCCACCGCGGAAGAAAAAGAGTCCCGCGCCCGCTACGACCGCATCAAGGGTTCGGCCGTGAACCCGGTACTGCGCGAAGGCAACTCCGACCGCCGCGCGCCGCTGTCGGTCAAGAACTACGCCCGCAAGCACCCACACAAGATGGGCGCCTGGGCCGCCGACTCTCAGTCGCACGTTGCCCACATGACCCAGGGCGACTTCTACGGCAGCGAAAAAGCTGCCCTGATCGAAGCTGACGATAGCCTGCGCATCGAGCTGGTTGCCAAAGACGGCAGCACCACCGTGCTGAAAGAAAAGACCGCCGTCAAAGCTGCCGAAGTGATCGACTGCGCCACCATGAGCCGCAAGGCCCTGAAAGCCTTCATCGCCGAGCAGATCGCCGATGCCAAGGCCTCCGGCGTACTGCTGTCGGTGCACCTGAAAGCCACCATGATGAAGGTTTCCGACCCGATCATGTTCGGCGTCATCGTCGAAGAGTTCTACAACGACGTGCTGGCCAAGCACGCCGCCGCGCTGGCTGAAGTCGGCTTCAACGCCAACAACGGCATCGGCGACCTGTACGCCCGCATCAAGGACCTGCCAGCCGACAAGCAGGCCGAGATCGAAGCCGACATCCAGGCCCTGTACGCCCAGCGCCCAGCCCTGGCCATGGTCAACTCCGACAAAGGCATCACCAACCTGCACGTACCGAGCGACGTCATCGTCGACGCTTCGATGCCGGCCATGATCCGTGACTCGGGCAAGATGTGGAACACCGCTGGCGAACTGCAAGACGCCAAGGCCGTGATCCCGGACCGTTGCTACGCTGGCATCTACCAGGCCACCATCGAAGACTGCAAGAAAAACGGCGCCTTCGACCCAACCACCATGGGCAGCGTGCCGAACGTTGGCCTGATGGCACAAAAGGCCGAAGAGTACGGTTCCCACGACAAGACCTTCCAGATCAAGGCCGACGGCGTTGTGCGCGTGGTCGATGGCAAAGGTAACGTCGTACTTGAGCAGAACGTCGAAGCTGGCGACATCTTCCGCATGTGCCAGACCAAAGACGCGCCGATCCAGGACTGGGTCAAGCTGGCCGTCAACCGTGCCCGCCTGAGCAACACCCCTGCGGTGTTCTGGCTGGACCCGGCCCGCGCCCACGACGGCGTGATGATCGAAAAAGTGCAGAAGTACCTGAAAGATCACGACACCACCGGCCTGGACATCCGCGTTCTGGCCCCGGTCGACGCCATCAAGTTCTCCCTGGCCCGCATCCGCGAAGGCAAGGACACCATCTCGGTGACCGGCAACGTGCTGCGCGACTACCTGACCGACCTGTTCCCGATCATGGAACTGGGCACCAGCGCCAAGATGCTGTCGATCGTGCCGCTGATGAACGGCGGTGGCCTGTTCGAAACCGGCGCCGGCGGTTCGGCTCCGAAGCACGTGCAGCAGCTGGTTGAAGAGAACTTCCTGCGTTGGGACTCGCTGGGTGAATTCCTGGCCCTGGCCGCTTCCCTGGAGCACCTGGGCAACACCTACGACAACCCGCGTGCCAAGGTTCTGGCCAACACCCTGGACCAGGCTACCGGCAAGTTCCTCGACACCAACAAGTCGCCTTCGCGCAAAGTCGGTGGTATCGACAACCGCGGCAGCCACTTCTACCTGACCCTGTACTGGGCCCAGGCCCTGGCTGCCCAGACTGACGACGCTGCCCTGCAGGCTCGCTTCGCCCCGCTGGCAAAAACCCTGACCGAGAACGAGGAGACGATCGTCGCCGAGCTCAACGCCGTTCAGGGCAAGCCAGCCGACATCGGTGGCTACTACGCCCCGGATGCCGAGCTGACCGCCAAGGTGATGCGCCCAAGCCAGACCCTGAACAGCGCCATTGCCGCCCTGTAAGGTTCGCTTGAAGTAACAGCACAAACCCCGGCCACGCACCGGGGTTTGTGCTTTCTGGGAAATGGGGCTGCTCTGCAGCCCAATCGCGACTTGCAGTCGCTCCTACGGGCGCGCGCCCCCTTGTAGGAGCGACTGCAAGTCGCGATTGGGCCGCAAAGCGACCCCAAGATCGAAAGGACACCGCAAATGACCTGGCAACCCCACATCACCGTCGCCACCATCGTCGAGCACGAAGGCAAGTTCCTCTTCGTCGAAGAGTTCAAAGCCAACCAGCATGTCTTCAACCAACCCGCCGGCCACCTCGAACCCAACGAGACCCTACCCCAGGCCGCCCTGCGCGAAACCCTGGAAGAAACCGCCTGGGAAGTGGAGCTCACCGGCGTGGTCGGCATCTACCTCTACACCGCCCCCAGCAACGGCGTGACCTACCAGCGCATCTGCTTCGCCGCCCGCCCCGTTCGCCACCACGCCGACCTGGCCCTGGACAGCGACATCGTCCGTGCGGTGTGGCTGACCCGCGACGAGCTGCTGGCCGACCCCACCCACTGGCGCAGCGAGCTGGTGCCGCGCTGTCTCGACGACTACCTCAAAGGCCCCTTGCACAGCCTCGAACTGCTACGCGACTGACGCAACGTCGCGGGTTTGATAGAATCGGCGTTTTTCCCCTCTGATACACACCGGTACCCATGACCAGCCCAGCACTCAAAGACCCCGCCAAGACCCGCGTCATCGTCGGCATGTCCGGCGGCGTGGACTCTTCCGTCTCCGCCCTTCTGCTCATGGAGCAGGGCTACCAGGTGGAAGGGCTGTTCATGAAGAACTGGGAAGAAGACGACGGCACCGAATACTGCACCGCCCGCGAAGACCTGGCCGACGCCCAGGCCGTGTGCGACCGCATCGGCATCAAGCTGCACACCGCCAACTTCGCCGCCGAATACTGGGACAACGTGTTCGAGCACTTCCTTGAAGAATACAAGGCTGGCCGTACGCCCAACCCGGACATCCTCTGCAACCGCGAAATCAAGTTCAAGGCGTTTCTCGACTACGCCTTGTCGCTGGGTGCCGACCTGATCGCCACCGGCCACTACGTACGCCGCCGCGACACCGGTGAGCTCACCGAACTGCTCAAGGGCCTTGACCCGAACAAGGACCAGAGCTACTTCCTGCACGCCGTCGGCGGCAAGGAAATCGCCCGCACCCTGTTCCCGGTCGGCGAGCTGGAAAAGCCCGAGGTGCGCGCGATTGCCGAGAAACACGGCCTGGCCACCGCCAAGAAAAAGGACTCCACCGGCATCTGCTTCATTGGCGAGCGCCGTTTCAGCGACTTCCTCAAGCAGTACCTGCCAGCCCAGCCGGGCGATATCGAAACCACCGAAGGTGAAGTGATCGGCCGCCACCATGGCCTGATGTACCACACCATCGGCCAGCGCCAGGGCCTGGGGATTGGCGGCCTGAAAGATGCCGGTGACGAGCCGTGGTACGTGCTGCACAAGGACCTGACCCGCAACGTGCTGGTGGTCGGCCAGGGCAACGAACACCCATGGCTGTTCTCCCGCGCCCTGCTCGCCTCGGAAATCTTCTGGGTCAACCCGATCGACCTCAGCCGCCCACGCCAGCTGACTGCCAAGGTGCGTTACCGCCAGAGCGACCAGCAATGCACCCTTGAGCTGACCGAAACCGGCTACCGCGCCGTGTTCGACGAGCCGCAGCGCGCCGTCACCCCGGGCCAGTCGGTGGTGTTCTACGACGGCGAAGTGTGCCTGGGCGGCGGCGTGATCGAAGCCGCCGAGCCGTGGAGCCCGCGCGCATGAGCAACCTGCAGGAGCAATTGATTGCTTTGGGCGGTGTATTCCAGGCCGCCGTGCTGGTTGACCGTATCGCCCGCACCGGCCAGGCCAGCGAGGCCAACATTGGCTGCATGCTCGGCAGCCTGCTGGTCCGCGACCCCAAGGACACCCTGGAAGTGTTCGGTGGCGACGACCTGAACCTGCGCGACGGCTACCGTGCACTGGCAGGCGCCCTGGAGCGCGACCCCGGCAGCCTGCAGCGCGAGCCGCTGCGCTATGCCCTGTCGATGCTGGGCCTGGAGCGCCAGCTGAACAAACGTGGCGACCTGCTCGACACCATCGGCAACCGCTTGCCGCAAATCCAGTCCCAGGCCGAGCATTTCGGCCTGGTTCATGAAAACGTCATCGCTTCCAGCGGAGCCTTGTATCAGGACACGCTCAGCACCTTGCGCCAGCGCATCCAGGTGCACGGCGACATGCGCTTCCTGCAGCAGGCCAGCAACGCCTCGAAGATCCGTGCCCTGCTGCTGGCCGGCATCCGCGCCGCCCGGCTGTGGCGCCAACTGGGCGGGCACCGCTGGCAGCTGGTGTTCAGCCGGCGCAAGCTGCTGAACGAACTGTATGACATGATGCGCAGCCCCAACTGACAGGCTGCGCTCCCACAGGGTCTGCCACCAGATCCCAATCGGGCCGACCTTTGGTCAGCCACCCGACTCGGGCGCAATTTTCATGTATGATATGCGCCCTTCCAAAAGCCTGACTGTCCGAGAACACCCCATGCAGCTTTCTTCGCTCACTGCGGTTTCCCCTGTAGACGGCCGTTATGCCGGCAAAACCCAGGCCTTGCGCCCCATTTTCAGCGAATTCGGCCTGATCCGTTTCCGCGCCCTGGTCGAAGTGCGCTGGCTGCAGCGCCTGGCCGCCCACCCGCAGATCGGCGAAGTGCCGGCGTTCTCCGCCGAAGCCAACGCCCTGCTGGACAGCCTGGCCACCGATTTCAAGCTTGAACACGCCGAGCGCGTCAAGGAAATCGAGCGCACCACCAACCACGACGTCAAGGCGATCGAATACCTCCTCAAGGAGCAGGCCGCCAAGCTGCCTGAGCTGGCCAAGGTCAGCGAATTCATCCACTTCGCCTGCACCAGCGAGGACATCAACAACCTGTCCCACGCCCTGATGCTGCGCGCCGGCCGTGACGACGTGCTGCTGCCGCTGATGCGCCAGATCGCCGACGCCATCCGTGCCCTGGCCCATGCCCACGCCGAGGTGCCGATGCTGTCGCGTACCCACGGCCAGCCAGCCTCGCCGACCACCCTGGGAAAAGAACTGGCCAACGTCGTGTACCGCCTGGAGCGCCAGATCGCCCAGGTTGCCGCCGTGCCGCTGCTGGGCAAGATCAACGGCGCCGTGGGCAACTACAACGCCCACCTGTCGGCCTACTCGCAGATCGACTGGGAGCAGAACGCCCGCGCCTTCATCGAAGACGAGCTGGGCCTGCAGTTCAACCCGTACACCACCCAGATCGAGCCGCACGACTACATCGCCGAGCTGTTCGACGCCATTGCCCGCTTCAACACCATCCTTATCGACTTCGACCGCGATGTGTGGGGCTACATCTCGCTGGGCTACTTCAAGCAGAAGACTGTCGCTGGCGAAATCGGCTCGTCGACCATGCCGCACAAGGTCAACCCGATCGACTTCGAAAACTCCGAAGGCAACCTGGGTATCGCCAATGCGCTGTTCCAGCACCTGGCCAGCAAGCTGCCGATCTCGCGCTGGCAGCGTGACCTGACCGACTCCACCGTGCTGCGTAACCTGGGCGTGGGCTTTGCCCACAGCGTCATCGCCTACGAAGCCAGCCTGAAAGGCATCGGCAAGCTGGAAGTGAACGAAGCCCGCATCGCCGCCGACCTGGACGCCTGCTGGGAAGTGCTGGCCGAGCCGATCCAGACCGTGATGCGCCGCTTCAACATCGAAAACCCCTACGAGAAGCTCAAAGAGCTGACCCGTGGCAAGGGCATCACCCCGGACGCGCTGCTGACCTTCATCGACGGGCTGGACATGCCAGCCGACGCCAAGGCCGAGCTCAAGCTGCTGACCCCCGCTACCTACATCGGTAACGCTGCAGCGCAGGCCAAACGCATCTAAGCTGACCGTCGCGTACAACGCCCGGCCTGGCCGGGCGTTTTTATTCCCGTACGAAAATCACGTTTTTTCAATAGGTTGAACATGAATCCTGATACTCCACTGCAGCTGCTCGGCGGCATCTCGGCCCGCGAATTCATGCGCGACTACTGGCAGAAGAAGCCGCTGCTGGTGCGCCAGGCCTTCCCGGACTTCATCAGCCCCATCGACCCCGACGAACTGGCCGGCCTGGCCCTGGAAGACGAAGTCGAGTCGCGTATCGTGCTGGAGCACGGCGCCCACCCGTGGGAGCTGCGCCGCGGCCCGTTCAACGAAGACACCTTCGCCGAGCTGCCAGAAAAAGACTGGACCCTGCTGGTACAAGCCGTGGACCAGTTTGTCCCAGAAGTGGCCGAACTGCTGGAAAACTTCCGTTTCCTGCCCAGCTGGCGTATCGATGACGTGATGATCAGCTTCGCCGCTCCGGGTGGCAGCGTTGGTCCGCACTTCGACAACTACGACGTGTTCCTGCTGCAAGGCCACGGCCAGCGCAACTGGAAGATCGGCCAGATGTGCAGCAGCGACAGCCCGCTGCTGGAGCACGCCGACCTGCGTATCCTGGCCGAGTTCGAGCAGAGCGAAGAATGGACCCTGGAGCCAGGCGACATGCTCTACCTGCCACCGCGTCTGGCCCACTATGGCGTGGCCGTGGACGACTGCCTGACCTACTCGGTCGGCTTCCGCGCCCCAAGCGCCGCCGAAGTGCTGACCCACTTCACCGACTTCCTGGGCCAGTTCCTGCCTGACGAAGAGCGCTACAGCGATGCCGACGCCCAGCCAGCCAGCGACCCGCACCAGATCCAGCACGACGCCCTCGACCGCCTCAAGGCGCTGCTCGACAAGCACATGAACGACAAGGACCTGCTGCTGACCTGGTTCGGTCAGTTCATGACCGAGCCGCGTTACCCCGAGCAGATCGTTGGCGAAGAGCTGAGCGAAGAGGAACTGATCGATGCCCTGGAACAAGGCGCCATCCTGATCCGCAACCCAAGCGCACGCCTGGCCTGGTCCGAATTCGAAGACGACCTGCTGCTGTTCGCCAGCGGCCGCAGCTGCCCGCTGCCGGGCAAACTGCGCGAGCTGCTGAAGCTGGTGTGCGCGGCCGATGCCCTGCATATCGACAACCTGGCAGACTGGCTGCAAGACGAAGATGGCCTTATGCTGGTACAGCAGCTGGTCAAACAAGGAAGCCTGGGATTCGCCAATGAATAAGATCAGCGTTCGCCTCGCCGACTGGCACAAAGACAACGCAGACATTCGCCGTATCCGTGAGGCGGTGTTCATTGCCGAACAGCATGTACCGCCGGAGCTGGAGTGGGACTCGGATGACCCGACAGCGGCACACTTCCTGGCCCTGGAAGGCGACTACCCGATCGGCACTGCCCGCCTGCTGCCAGACGGGACGATCGGCCGGGTATCGGTGCTGAAGGACTGGCGCGGCTTGAAAGTGGGTGACGCGCTGATGAACGCAGTCATCGTCGAAGCGCAGAACCGCGACCTGAAGCAGCAGATGCTCAGCGCTCAGGTGCATGCCACACCGTTCTACGAGCGCCTGGGCTTTCGCGTAGTCAGCGAGGAGTTCCTCGAAGCTGGTATCCCGCACGTGGACATGGTGCGCGACTCGCGCGCCTGACCCGTAGCCTGTACCGGCCTCTTCGCGGGTTTACCCGCGAAGAGGCCGGTACAGGCTCAAAACACTTCCACTGACAAAAACCTGTACATCCATCCAGATAAAACTTGCCTCTGCGCCCCCGCTTGCGCATCCTAGTGCTCATTACCCCGATGAAGCGTTCCCGGCCATGCGCCTGTTCCTCTGCGAAAAACCCTCTCAGGCAAAAGACATCGCCAAAGTGCTCGGCGCCAACCGCAAGGGCGACGGCTGCTGGCAAGGCACCGACGTCTGCGTCACCTGGTGCATCGGCCACCTGCTGGAAACCGCCCCGCCCGACAGCTACGACGAACGCTACAAGCGCTGGAACCTGGCCGACCTGCCGATCATCCCGGACAAGTGGAAGATGCTGGTCAAGCCCAAGACCGCCAGCCAGTTCAAGGCCGTCAAACGCCTGCTTGGCGAAGCGCGGGAGCTGGTGATCGCCACCGACGCCGACCGCGAAGGCGAAATGATCGCCCGCGAACTGGTCGAACATTGCCGCTATCGCGGCCCGGTGCAACGCCTGTGGCTGTCGGCACTGGACGACGCGTCCATCCGCAAGGCCTTGGCCCGCCTGCTGCCCGGCCACGAAACCTTCAACCTGTACCACTCGGCACTGGGCCGCTCGCGCGCCGACTGGCTGATTGGCATGAACATGAGCCGGCTGTTCACCCTGCTGGGCCGCCAATCCGGCTACCAGGGCGTGTTGCCGGTGGGCCGGGTGCAAACGCCCACCTTGCGCCTGGTGGTCGACCGCGACCGCAGCATCGCCGACTTCGTACCCGTGCCGTTCTGGGCCATCGATGTGCAACTGGAACTCGCCGGCCAACACTTCAATGCCCAATGGCGCGCCCCCGAGGACGCCTGCGACGACCAAGGCCGCTGCCTGAAGCAAACCTTGGCACAACAAGCGGCCACCGACATCGGCAATGCCGGCACAGCCCGCGCCGTCAAGGTTGCCACCGAGCGCGTGCGTGAAGCCGCACCACTCCCCTTCGACCTCGGCACCCTGCAGGAGCTGTGCTCGAAAAAGTTCGGCCTCGGCGCCCAGGAAACCCTCGACATCGCCCAGGCCCTGTACGAAACCCACAAGCTGATCACCTACCCGCGCAGCGACTGCGGTTACCTGCCGCAAAGCCAGCACGCCGAAGCGCCGGCCATCCTCGCTGCCTTGCAACGGGCCGATGCCAGCCTGGCGCCTCTACAGCCCTACCTGGAGCCACAGCGCCGCTCGCGGGCATGGAACGACGCCAAGGTCAGCGCCCACCACGGCATCATCCCCACCGCCGCCGCCAGCGACCCGTCGCGCCTGCCGGCCAAGCACAAGGCGGTGTATACCCTGATCCGCGCCCGCTACCTGGCGCAGTTCCTGCCCAACCATGAGTACGACCGCACCCAGGCCGACTTCGACTGTGCCGGACATGCCCTGCGTGCGGTGGGCAAGCAGATTGTCGAGCCGGGCTGGCGCCGCGCCCTGCCTGAGGCATTGACCCCGGCCAAGGGCCGCGAGGCACCACCCGCCCAGGTGCTGCCAGCACTGCGCGAAGGCCAGGACTGCAACGTACAAGGTCTGCAACTGAAAGACCTGTGGACTCAACCCCCCAAGCCGTTCACCGAAGGCGACCTGATCAAGGCCATGAAAAACGTGGCCAAGCTGGTGGACGACCCGCGGTTGAAACAGAAGCTGAAGGAAACCACCGGTATCGGCACCGAAGCCACGCGCGCCAGCATCATTCAGGGCCTGCTTGACCGTGGCTACCTGGTGAAGAATGGCAAGGTACTGTCGGCCACACCGGCGGCGTTCAGCCTGATCGATGCGGTGCCGAAAGCCATTGCTGACCCTGGCACCACGGCCATCTGGGAGCAGGCGCTGGACATGGTGCAGAGCGGCGAGATGAGCCTGGAAGAGTTCGTTGCCCGGCAATCGGCGTGGATGGGCAAGCTGGTCGAGCGGTGTAGCGGCATGCGCATGACCATCAGCGGGCCGGCCGCAGGTGCGCCGCCGCCTTGGAAGAAAAAGCGGCGTGGTGGGGGGAAAAGTAAAACAGCTGGCAGCAAGTCGGCCGCTAGCAAGCCGCGTCAGCCTCGAAAAAAACCGGCAACCTGAAAGTTCTGCATCGTCATTACTGGCCTCTTCGCGGGTAAACCCGCTCTTACAACGAAACTGTACCCAATGTAGGAGCGGGTTTACCCGCGAAGAGGCCAGTACAGGCAGCACATCACTAACAGGCAAACCTCAAATCCAGCCCGACACATTGGCAGCATGAAATTTACCTGCTAAGTTTTCATGAAAATAATCACAATAATTTTCATGAGGTCTATGCATGTTCAAGCAGTCCGCCCAGCACGTCGCCAGCTACTACGCCCAGACCTACCCCGCCAACATCCCCCTACGCCCAACGCTACAAGGCCCCCACGACACCGATGTGCTTATCGTCGGCGCCGGTTTCAGCGGCCTGCACACCGCCCTGCGCCTTACCCAGGCGGGCAAGCGCGTCACACTGCTGGAAGCAAGCCGCGTGGCCTGGGCCGCCTCCGGGCGCAACGGCGGCCAGGCACTATTGGGCTGGTCGTGCGATATGCCGCCGCTGGAAAAGGCCTTGGGCATCGAACGCACCCAACGGCTGTGGGCCAGCATGTGCTGGGCCGCTGACGAAATGCGCGACCTCCCCCAGCGCCACGGCTTCGATGTCGATTACCGGCTGGGCAGCCTATGGACCGCCGTGCTACCGCGCCGGGTGAAACTGCTTGAGGAAGCCCAGCACGAGGCTGAACACAAATGGGGCTACGACGCCCTGCGCCTGATCGGCCGTGAAGAGCTGCCGCAATGGATCGACAGCCCGCGCTATCAGGCCGCGCTGTATGACGCCAAAGGCGCCCACCTCAACCCGCTGAAGCTGGCACAAGGCCTGGCCAGCACCATTGAAGCCGCTGGCGGCCATATCTACGAACAAAGCCAGGTACTCCGCTACCAGGAGGCAGGCGATGGCTACGTTGCCCGAACCGACAAAGGCGAAGTGCGCTGCAACGTGTTGGTGCTGGCCTGCAACGCCTACATCGACCGCCTCGACCGCAGCCTGTCGCGCCGCCTGTTACCCGTCGGCTCCTACCAGGTGGCCACCGCGCCACTGGACGCCGACTTCGCCCGTTCGCTGCTACCGCGCAACAGCTGCGTGATCGACAACCAGTTCGTACCCGACTACTTCCGCCTTACGCCGGACCACCGCCTGCTGTTCGGTGGCGGCTGTACCTACCTGGGCGGCATCCCCAAGGACGTCGCCAGCGCCACCCGGCCCTACCTGGAGCGCGTCTTCCCGCAACTGGCCGGGGTGGCCATCGACTATGCCTGGGGCGGCCATATCGACTGCAGTATCCAGCGTACCCCGGACGTCGGCCGCGAGGGCCAACGCTACTGGCTGCAAGGTTTCTCCGGCCATGGCGTGCTGCCAACCCTGGCAGCGGCACGGGCAGTCAGTGATGCAATTCTCGGTGACGACGACCTGCTGGCACTGTACCAAGGCATCGACAACGGCCGCTTCCCCGGCGGCGACCTGCTGGCAGCACCGCTGGAGGCGGCCGCCAAGGCTTGGTACAGAATGCGGGACCGTGCCTGAAGACGGCCGGTGCTTGCTGCCCGGAAATCTCTCCTATTCTCAACAGCTCCATTCGGTTCCTGCAAACAGGAGACACGACCATGAGCTATGTAACCACGAAGGACGGGGTGCAGATTTTCTATAAGGATTGGGGCCCACGCGACGCACCGGTCATCCACTTCCACCACGGCTGGCCGCTCAGCGCCGATGACTGGGACGCGCAGATGCTGTTCTTCCTGGCCCAGGGTTTCCGCGTGGTCGCCCACGACCGCCGAGGCCATGGGCGTTCCAGCCAGGTATGGGACGGCCATGACATGGACCACTATGCCGATGATACGGCTGCCGTGGTTACTCACCTGGGCACCCAGGGCGCCGTGCATGTCGGCCACTCGACCGGTGGTGGCGAGGTGGTGCGCTACATAGCGCGGCACCCGGAAGACAAGGTGGCGAAGGCCGTGCTGATCGCCGCTGTACCACCACTGATGGTGCAAACACCCGCCAACCCCGGCGGCCTGCCCAAGTCGGTGTTTGACGGGTTTCAGGCCCAGGTGGCCAGTAACCGGGCGCAGTTCTACCGGGATGTGCCGGCCGGGCCGTTCTATGGCTACAACCGCCCTGGTGTCGAAGCCAGCGAAGGCATCATCGGCAACTGGTGGCGCCAAGGCATGATCGGCAGTGCCAAGGCCCATTACGATGGCATCGTGGCGTTTTCCCAGACGGACTTCACCGAGGATTTGAAGGGCATTCAGCAGCCGGTGCTGGTGATGCATGGGGACGATGACCAGATCGTGCCGTATGAGAATTCCGGGGTGTTGTCGGCGAAGCTGCTGCCCAATGGCACACTGAAGACTTACAAGGGCTACCCGCATGGCATGCCGACTACCCATGCCGATGTGATCAATGCGGATTTGCTGGCGTTCATCCGTAGTTGATGTCGTTAGCCTGCACCGGCCTCTTCGCGGGTAAACCCGCGAAGAGGCCGGCACTGGCAACACATCCATCCCAGGATTACCATACCCCGCTTCTAGTGCAGCCCTTTGCTGCCTCCCTGCCTGCCAAAACCCCATGCCCTTCGAACTTACCGTAGAACCCCTAACCCTGCTGATCCTGGCCCTGGTCGCCTTCGTCGCTGGCTTCATCGATGCCATCGCCGGTGGCGGCGGCCTGCTGACCACCCCGGCCCTGCTCACCGCTGGCATGCCGCCACACCTGGTACTGGGCACCAACAAGCTCAGCTCCACCTTCGGCTCGGCCACTGCCGGCTTCACCTACTACAAACGCAAGCTGTTCCACCCGGCACAATGGCGCCCGGCGCTGTTCGCCACCCTGGTCGGGGCATCGATTGGCGCAGTGGTTGCCCACTACATGCCGGCCGAATGGCTTAACAAGATGCTGCCGGTCATCGTCTTCGCCTGCGGCATCTACTTGTTGTTTGGCGGCACGCCAAAAGCGCCGCTGGATGCCGATGCACCGATCAAGAAGAAATGGCAGATGCCACAAGGCTTCACCTTG
This sequence comes from Pseudomonas sp. NBRC 111133, assembly GCF_001320605.1. Classification (NCBI taxonomy): domain Bacteria; kingdom Pseudomonadati; phylum Pseudomonadota; class Gammaproteobacteria; order Pseudomonadales; family Pseudomonadaceae; genus Pseudomonas; species Pseudomonas sp. NBRC 111133. Next base: position 17,801 of record NZ_BCBJ01000025.1, read on the forward strand.
GGCTTCTACGATGGTGTGGCCGGGCCGGGTACCGGGGCCTTCTGGACCGTCAGTACCCTGCTGCTCTACCCCATCGACCTGGTCCGCGCCAGCGGCGTGGCGCGCAGCATGAACTTCGTCAGCAACATCGCGGCGCTGACGGTGTTCATCATTTCCGGGCAAGTGGACTACATCGTCGGCCTGTGCATGGGCCTGTCGGTGATGGTCGGTGCCTTCTTCGGCGCACGCACGGCAATCAGCGGCGGCAGCAAGTTCATCCGCCCGGTGTTCATCACCGTGGTGCTGGCGTTGACCGTGCGCCTAGCGTGGCAGCACTGGTTCGGCCAATCCTAAGCGACGCGCAACGTACAAATCGATCAGATACCGGGCAATGGAGCGCCCGGCCGGCAGCGGCGGCAGGTCGTGGACGCTGAACCACTTGGCATCCTCGATCTCGTCCGGCTGCATCACAATCTCGCCCCCGGCAAATTCGGCATGGAAGCCGAGCATCATAGAATGCGGGAACGGCCAGCACTGGCTGCCGACGTACTGAATGTTCTGTACCTCCACCGCCACTTCTTCACGCACTTCGCGCACCAGGCAGTCTTCGGCCGACTCACCCGGCTCTGCAAAACCGGCCAAGGTGCTGTACACCCCGGTGACGAAGCGTGGCGAGCGCGCCAGCAGGATTTCATCGCCACGGGTTACCAGCACGATCATGCTGGGTGAAATACGCGGGTAGCTGCGCAGGTCGCACGGCTGGCAATACATCGCCCGCTCCCAGCGAATTTGCGTCATGGCCTGGCCGCAGCTGCCGCAGAAACGGTGCTCTCTGGCCCAGGTACCAATCTGCGCGGCATAACCCAGCACCTTGTAGGTGTCGAAGTCGCCTTCAAGCATGAACGCGCGCAGACCGCGCCAGTTGCAGCCTGGCACGTCCGTCGCACTGCGCAGTTCCAGCAGGAACACGGGCTGGCCGTCGAAATGACCGATGCCGTGCTCGCACAGCACGTCGAGGTCCTGGCGCTTGAGCCAGTGGCGGGGGAACAGCGCGCCGTTGTCGTCCACCAAAAACCCTTCCGGGCTGCGGGCCACGGCCAGCCCCCCGGTGATCTGCGGGTCGAGTACTGCGGTAGTCCAGCGTGCTGACATGTCGGGGGTTCCTTTACTGCGCGTCCCCCGGCCCGATCAGTCGGCGAACGTCGGTTTCTGTTTGCTCATGTGCGCCGCCACAGCCACGCGCAAGTCTTCGGACTGCAGCATCGCGGCGTTCCAGGTGGCGATGTAGTCCAGGCCATCGTCGATGCGATGGTCGCGCATGTAGCTGAGCATTTCCTTGGTGCCGGCCACGGCGATCGGCGATTTTGCGGCAATCTCGCGGGCGATGGCAAAGACACCGTCGAGTAGCGCGGCCTGATCATCATAGACCCGGTTGACCAAGCCGATGCGCAGGGCTTCGTCCGCCGCAACGTTGCGCCCGGTGAAGGCCAGCTCACGCATCATGCCGTCACCGATGATACGTGGCAAACGTTGCAGTGTGCCGACATCGGCGGCCATGCCCATGTCGATTTCCTTGATCGAGAACTGGGCATCGTTGCTGCAGTAGCGCATGTCGCAGGCCGAGATGAGGTCGATGGCACCACCGATGCAGTAGCCTTGCACGGCAGCCAGCACCGGCTTGCGGCAATTGTCCACGGCAGTGAACGAAGCCTGCAGGCGCTGGATGGTCTTGCGCAGGAAGCGCGCATTGCGGCCCACATCCTTGCCCATCTGCCCGGCCAGCGACGCCAGCATCATCAGGTCGATACCGGCGGAGAAATGCTTGCCGGCGCCGCTGATCACCACCGCGCGCACCGCATCGGTGTCGTCGATCCACTGGAAGATGTCGATGATCTCCTCCCAGAAGGCGGCGTTCATCGCGTTGACCTTTTCCGGGCGGTTGATCTGAACGTGGGCGATGTTGTCGGTCAGTTCGACCTTGAATGCGCTGTACTCGGTCACGGGCGGCACTCCTGCGGGTGAAGGGTTCATGGCTCGGATGGTAACCCAGCCCGATGACCGCACTTGTGCCAAAAACGGGACTGCACGCCTTGCCTAAGACGCGCCGATCCGGCACCGTGCGCCATCGCCGAATTATAAGGATACAAATACATGTCACGCTCCCCGACCGGCGCCCTCGCCCACAGTTTTCTGGGCCAGTCGCCGCTTTGGTACAAGGCGGTCATCTGCCTGTTCCTGGTGCTCAACCCGCTGCTGCTGGTAACCCTTGGTCCGGTTGCAGCTGGCTGGGCGCTGGTACTCGAGTTCATTTTCACCCTGGGCATGGCGCTGAAATGCTACCCGCTGATGCCGGGCGGCCTGCTGCTGATCGAAGCCCTGCTGTTGCAGATGACCACGCCACAGGCGCTGTACGAGGAACTGCAGCACAACTTCCCGGTGATTCTGCTGCTGATGTTCATGGTTGCCGGTATCCACTTCATGAAGGAGCTGCTGCTGTTCCTGTTCTCACGCATCCTGCTGGGCGTTCGCTCGAAGGCGCTCCTGTCGTTGCTGTTCTGCGTGCTGTCGGCATTCCTCTCGGCGTTTCTCGATGCGCTGACCGTAACGGCGGTGATCATCAGCGCTGCGGTTGGCTTTTACGCCGTTTACCACCGTGTCGCCTCCGGGGCCAACCCGCGCGAAGACAGCGCGCTCGATAGCGATCAACAAGTGGCACAATTGCACCGCGAAGACCTCGACAAGTTCCGCGCCTTCCTGCGCAGCCTGCTGATGCACGGCGCGGTGGGTACTGCCCTGGGCGGTGTTTGCACGCTGGTGGGCGAGCCGCAAAACCTGCTGATCGGCCATGAAATGGGCTGGCACTTTTCCGACTTCTTCTTCAAGGTGGCGCCCGTGTCGCTGCCGGTGCTGGGTGCCGGCCTGCTCACTTGCGTGCTGCTGGAGAAGCTTCGCCTGTTCGGCTACGGCACGCTGATGCCTGAACCCGTGCGTCAGGTACTGGCCACCTATGCGGCCGAAGACGACGCGGCCCGCACCCAGGCCCAGCGCCTGGCGCTGTGGGTGCAAGGTTTGGCTGCGCTGATCCTGATCGTATGCCTGGGGCTGCACGTGGCCGAGGTTGGCCTGATCGGCCTGATGGTGATTGTGCTGATCACGGCCTTTACCGGCATCACCGATGAGCACCGCCTGGGCCGTGCCTTCCAGGACGCCATGCCGTTCACGTCCTTGCTGGTGGTGTTCTTCGCCGTGGTGGCAGTGATTCATCAGCAGCAACTGTTCAGCCCCTTGATCAGCTGGGTGCTGACGCTGCCTGCCGAGCAACAGCCGGGCATGCTGTACCTGGCCAACGGCCTGCTGTCGGCGATCAGCGACAACGTGTTCGTTGCCACCATCTACATCACCGAAGTGAAGCAGGCGTTTCTCAATGGCGGCATGAGCCGCGAGCATTTCGAGACACTGGCGGTGGCGATCAATACCGGTACCAACCTGCCCAGCGTGGCGACACCGAATGGCCAGGCCGCGTTTCTGTTCCTGCTGACCTCGGCAATTGCGCCGTTGATCCGGCTGTCGTATGGGCGGATGGTGTGGATGGCCTTGCCTTATACCGTGGTGATGGGTGGGCTGGGGTGGTGGGCGGTGACATACTGGTTGTGAGGTCGAGGTTATCGTAGCGCGCGCGTGCATGCCTCCCATATCCAATACAACTTTTGCCCCGCGCCCGCATCGAAACACAGGTAACTCCCCATCCGTTCCAAGGAGGTTCGCCATGGCACTACGCACCCCGTTGCTGCTGTCCTGCATCACCCTGGCCCTGCTCGGTTGCGCCGGCAACGATCACCCGGCGCCGCCGCATACCCAGCAGGTCGATCTGCAACGCTATCAAGGCACCTGGTACGAACTGGCGCGGCTGCCGATGTTCTTCCAGCGCAACTGCGTGCAGTCCGAGGCGCACTATGGCCTGCGTACCGATGGCCGCATCGACGTGACCAACCGTTGCCAGGAGAAGGACGGCCAGTGGAATGAAGCCAAAGGTGTCGCCGAAGCCCAGCAACCGGGCAGCACCGACAAGCTGTGGGTACGCTTCGACAACTGGTTCAGCCGCCTGGCCCCCGGCCTGACCAAGGGCGAATACTGGGTGCTGTACCACGACAAGGACTACCGCGTGGCGTTGGTCGGCCACCCCAACCGTGAGTACCTGTGGCTGCTGTCGCGCACGCCGGCGGTCCCCGACCAGCAACGCGAGCAACTGCTGAGCATCGCGCGGGAGCAAGGCTATGACACCAGCAAGCTCATCTGGCGTCAGGCAGAATAGCTCACCATCGACGGCATGCGGTAATCCGGCTAAGGTGTGCGCCCTTTATCGACTCGAAGGAACGAGCCCGTTGAGCACTCAACCGCTGCAAGCACCCCGTATCCGTTTTCTTGCCCTGTGCGTGTTCCATCACCAGGGCAAGATCCTGGTCAACGTGTTTGACGACCCGGCCACCGGCCAGACGCTGTGCCGCCCCTTGGGAGGCGGCGTCGAGTTCGGTGAGTTGGCTCAGGATGCCATTGCCCGGGAAATCCATGAAGAGCTGGGCCAGCCGATCAGCGATGCAAGACTGCTCGGCACCCTCGAAAGCCTGTTCACCTATGCCGGCAAGCCGGGGCATGAGATTGTGCAGGTGTACGATGCGCGCTTCGATGACGCCGGCCTGTACGAGCAAGACTGGCTGGACGGCCACGAGTCCGACAACAGCCCGTTCCGCGCCCGCTGGTGCAACAGCGCCGACTTCGCTCGCATCGGCCCACTGGTGCCACAGGGGCTGCAGGTGATGCTGCGCAACCTGTCGCTGCTGGACTGAATCAGGAGCCCTGAGCATGGACCTGCTGTTCCTGGGCACCTCTGCCGGGGTGCCGACCAAGGCGCGCAACGTCAGCGCCACTGCGGTGATCGAAGCCAGTGGCAGCCACTGGTACCTGGTCGACTGCGGCGAAGGCACCCAGCATCAGTTGCTGCACACGCCGCTGTCGATCCGTGACTTGCGTGCCATTTTCATCACCCATGTGCACGGCGACCATTGCTTTGGCCTGCCAGGCCTGCTGGCCAGTGCCGGGATGAGCGGGCGCACCCAGCCGCTGGAGCTGATTTTACCCGCCGCACTGCATGACTGGGTACGTCAGGGCCTGCTGGCCAGCGACACCTTCCTGCCCTTCGAACTGCGCCTGCTGCCCGTGGAGGACGTCGCCGAATGGCGCAGCGAGACCCTGCAAGTGACCACCGTACAGTTGTCACACCGGGTACCGAGCGTCGCTTTCGTTTTCACCGAACTCAACCCGGAACCGCGCCTGGACATCCAGCGCCTGGAAGCCGAAGGCATTCCACGCGGCCCACTGTGGGGCGAGCTGGCCAAAGGCTTGAAGACGCAGCATGGCGGGCAGTGGCTGGACGGTAACGACTACTTGCGCCCTTCGCGCCCGCCGCGCCGGGTGATCGTGTGCGGGGACAACGACAACCCCAAATTGCTGGCCGATGTCGCCAAAGGCGCTGATGTGCTGGTGCACGAAGCCACGTTCACCCAGGCCGTGGTCGAGCGCACCGGGATCACCTTCGGCCACAGCACCGCAGCAGCGGTAGCGCGCTTTGCCGAAGCGGCAGGCGTGCGCAACCTGGTGCTGACGCACTTTAGCGCCCGCTACCAAAGCGATCCCAAGCGCAGCCCGAATATCGATAACGTGCGTGACGAAGCCCTCGCCCACTACCACGGGCAACTGACCCTGGCGCAGGACCTGCAGCGTTATCACATTAACCGCAATGGCTGTCTTGAGGCTGTTGGCTGATATATGCCAGGAGATAGGCGTGGTACTGACAGGTGCCTGTCTTGAATTTTGA
>NZ_BCBJ01000026.1:0-102447 GCF_001320605.1 Pseudomonas sp. NBRC 111133
CGCCGCCAGCATCGCCCGCAGCAACACCGCACACCCTGCCGCCAGGTCATCCGGCGTGGCGTTCTCGATCTCGTTGTGGCTGATGCCGTTCTCGCATGGCACGAATATCATCCCCGCCGGCCCCAGTTCGGCCAGGAAGATCGCGTCATGCCCCGCGCCGCTGACGATGTCCATGTGCGGCAGGCCCAATGCCTTGGCCGACTCGCGCACCGCATCGACACAGCCCTTGTCGAAGTACAGCGCCGGGAAGTCCGCCGTAGGTACCAGTTCATGGCTCAGGCCATGCTTGGCACAGGTGGCCTCGATCACCCCGCGCACCTCGGCAATCATCGCATTCAGCTGCTCGCCCTCCAGGTGCCGGAAATCCAAGGTCATGCGCACCTCACCCGGGATCACGTTACGCGACCCGGGGTACGCCTGCAGGCATCCCACGGTGCCGCAGGCATGGGGCTGATGGCCGAGGGCGGTGCGGTTGACTGCTTCCACTACCGCAGCGGCACCGACCAATGCATCCTTGCGCAGGTGCATGGGCGTCGGCCCGGCATGGGCCTCGACACCACGCAGTGTCAGGTCGAACCACTTCTGGCCCAGGGCACCCAGCACCACGCCGATGGTCTTGGCCTGATCTTCGAGGATGGGCCCCTGCTCGATATGCGCTTCGAAGTACGCCCCCACCGGGTGGCCCAGCACTGCACGAGGGCCCGCATAACCGATGGCATTCAAAGCCTCGCCAACGCTCACACCCTGGGCATCGCGCTTGGCCAGGGTTTCTTCCAGGGTGAACTTGCCGGCAAACACCCCCGAGCCCATCATGCAAGGCGCAAAACGCGAACCTTCTTCGTTGGTCCACACCACGACTTCCAACGGTGCTTCGGTTTCCAACCCCAGGTCGTTGAGGGTGCGGATCACCTCCAGCCCGGCCATCACCCCGAAGCAGCCATCGAACTTGCCGCCCGTAGGCTGGGTGTCGATATGGCTGCCGGTCATCACCGGGGGGAGCTTGGGGTTACGCCCGGGACGGCGGGCAAAGATGTTGCCGATGGCGTCGATGCTGACCGTGCAACCGGCGGCCTCGCACCACTGCACGAACAGGTCGCGGGCCTGGCGGTCGAGGTCGGTCAGGGCCAGGCGGCAAACGCCCCCTTTCACGGTGGCACCGAGGCGGGCCAGGTCCATCAACGATTGCCACAGACGATTGCTGTCGACATGGTGAGCATTGGTTTTGAGGATGTCTTGGACTGGATTCACAGGTTTCTCCTTCAGGCTTTTTTGTTGTCTGTCAGGGCCCTATCGCCGGCAAGCCAGCTCCCACAGGTACTGCACACCATTCGAAAGCTGTGGTGAACCTGTGGGAGCGGGCTTGCCCGCGAAGAGGCCAGCGCGGTCTCAAGGCAATGGCTTGGCCAGCCGCGCAGGATTGCGAGCCGCCACGCTGGCGAAGACGTAATACAGACCCCCACCCAGCAACGAGCCGGTGAACCAGCCGTAGTCGTAAAACCAGCTGAAACTGCTGTTGCCAATGGCCATCACGGTCAGCGCCACCGGCAAGGCAAAGGCGGCAAACCCGGCCCAGTTCCACGCCGGATACACGTCATCCCGGTACAGCCCGGCCAGGTCCAGCTGCTGCCGACGGATCAGGAAGTAGTCCACCACCATGATCCCGGCAATCGGCCCGAGCAGGCTGGAATAGCCAAGCAACCAGTTGGAATACACGCTCTCCAGGCTCAGGTCGGACACGATCCAGCCCAGCTTCTTCAGCAGCTCATGCCCCATCAGCGCCAAACCGATGAAGCCGGTCAGCCATACCGCACGGCTGCGCCCGATCAGGCGAGGGGCAATGTTCTGGAAGTCGTTGGTCGGTGACACGATGTTGGCGGCGGTGTTGGTCGACAGCGTGGCGATCACGATCAGCGCCATGGCCAGGGCCACCCAGAACGGGCTGTGGATCTTGCCGATCAGGCTGACCGGGTCGGACACGGTTTCGCCCACCAGCGACGCCGAGGCAGCGGTCAGCACCACGCCCAGCGAAGCGAACAGGAACATGGTCAGCGGCAGGCCGAAGATCTGCCCCAGAATCTGGTCTTTCTGGCTGCGGGCGTAACGGCTGAAATCGGGAATGTTCAGCGACAACGTGGCCCAGAAACCGACCATGGCGGTAAGCCCGGCGCAGAAGTAACTGACCACGCTCGCCCCTTCCGGGCGCTTAGGTGGCTGGGCCAGCAGTTCGGCAATTGACATGTGCGGCAACGCCCAGAACAGCAGCCCGACGCCCACCGCCACCAGCAGCGGTGCCGACAGTGTTTCCAGCCACTTGATCGACTCGGCGCCGCGCAGCACCACCCACAGGTTCAGGCACCAGAAGATCATGAAGCCGATCACCTCGCCGGTGCCGCCCAGTGCTTTCCAGTCATCGAACACCGACCCGAGAAACAGGTGAATGGCCAGCCCGCCAAACATCGTCTGGATACCGAACCAGCCGCACGCGACCACCGCGCGGATCAGGCACGGTACGTTGGAACCGAGGATGCCGAAGGACGAGCGCAACAGCACCGGAAACGGGATGCCGTACTTGGTGCCGGGAAACGCGTTGAGGGTAAGCGGAATCAGCACGATCACGTTGGCCAGCAGGATAGCCAGCAACGCCTCGCCCACGCTGAGGCCGAAGTAAGCGGTGAGCACGCCGCCCAAGGTGTAGGTGGGTACGCAGATGGACATGCCTACCCACAGGGCAGTGATGTGCCATTTCTTCCAGGTGCGCTGGTGCACTTTGGTGGGCGCGATGTCGTGGTTGTAGCGCGGGCTGTCGAGGACATCACTGCCCTCGGACAGCTCGAACAGGCCATCTTGCTCGACCACTTCCGATCTGCTCTGTTGCATGGGCCCTTCTCCAGATTTTCTTTTAATTGTTTGCTCATCGGGCTAATTCGATGGCCGGAGTACGCACGCGTAATCGTGCTTAAAAATCTTGACCAGAATTTCATCTTGTCAAGTGAGTCAAAAACCTTCGAAACCCCCGCAACCAGCGCTAACTGAATTATTAATCGTTAAATATCAGGTAGTTAAAAACCACAAAAATAATAGGAAAATTTTCTTGATGAATCCCCAATCAGCATCTAGCCTCGAATCTTGTCAGGCCTGACAGGATTAACCGACCTGCCCGCCCTGCACCCGTGACAATTCCAAGAACCGGCCCAGACCGGTCAGCCTGCGAGGAAAACGGCATGTCCCTGTTGATCCGTGGCGCCACCGTGGTTACCCACGAAGAAAGTTACCCCGCCGATGTCCTGTGTGCCGATGGCCTGATCCGCGCCATCGGGCAAAACCTCGAACCCCCGACCGACTGCGAGATCCTCGACGGCAGTGGCCAGTACCTGATGCCCGGTGGCATCGACCCGCATACCCACATGCAGTTGCCGTTCATGGGCACCGTGGCCAGCGAGGACTTCTTCAGCGGCACCGCTGCGGGCCTGGCCGGCGGTACGACCTCGATCATCGACTTCGTCATCCCCAACCCGCAGCAGTCGTTGCTGGAGGCCTTCCACACCTGGCGCGGCTGGGCACAGAAAAGCGCCAGCGACTATGGCTTCCATGTCGCCATCACCTGGTGGAGCGAGCAGGTGGCTGAAGAGATGGGCGAGCTGGTGGCCAAGCACGGGGTGAACAGTTTCAAGCACTTCATGGCCTACAAGAACGCCATCATGGCCGCCGACGACACCCTGGTGGCCAGCTTCGAGCGCTGCCTGCAGCTGGGTGCCGTGCCGACCGTGCATGCCGAAAACGGCGAACTGGTGTACCACCTGCAGAAAAAACTGCTGGCCCAAGGCCTGACCGGGCCGGAAGCCCACCCACTGTCGCGCCCGTCCCAGGTCGAGGGCGAGGCGGCCAGCCGGGCCATCCGCATTGCCGAAACCCTCGGCACGCCGCTGTACCTGGTGCACGTGTCCAGCCGCGAGGCACTGGATGAAATTGCCTACGCCCGGGGCAAGGGCCAGCCGGTGTATGGCGAGGTGCTGCCCGGCCACCTGCTGCTGGACGACAGCGTCTACCGTGACCCGGACTGGGCCACTGCGGCCGGCTACGTGATGAGCCCACCGTTCCGCCCGCGTGAACACCAGCAAGCCCTGTGGCGCGGCTTGCAGTCGGGCAACCTGCACACCACCGCCACCGACCACTGCTGCTTCTGCGCCGAGCAGAAAGCCATGGGCCGCGACGACTTCAGCCGTATTCCCAACGGCACCGCCGGCATCGAGGACCGCATGGCAGTGCTGTGGGATGCCGGGGTGAACAGCGGGCGTTTGTCGATGCATGAGTTCGTTGCGCTCACCTCCACCAACACGGCGAAGATCTTCAACCTGTTCCCGCGCAAAGGTGCCATCCGTGTTGGCGCCGATGCCGACCTGGTGCTGTGGGACCCGCAGGGCACCCGCACCATCTCGGCCCAGACCCACCACCAGCGGGTGGACTTCAACATCTTCGAAGGCCGCACCGTGCGTGGCATCCCCAGCCACACCATCAGCCAGGGCAAGGTGCTGTGGGCCGATGGCGACCTGCGTGCCGAAGCGGGCGCGGGGCGGTATGTGGAACGGCCGGCGTATCCGTCGGTGTATGAGGTGCTGGAGCGCAGGGCCGAGCATCAGCGCCCGACGCCCGTGCAGCGTTAAGGCGATTGGGGCGCGCAGCGCCGCCAGATAACACCGCCAAGCTTGCTTGTCGCCTGCCCCAACAAAAATAGAGAGGCTACAACCGTGATCGACGCCCTGAACCACTTGCCGCGCCCCCGGGCCGGTGCCGACCAGTTGGCCGAGCGCTTCGGCGACCTGGCCCCACCCCTCACCGCTCGCCAGGCCGCCGTCGAAAGCGCACGCTGCCTGTACTGCTACGACGCGCCCTGCGTCAACGCGTGCCCCAGTGACATCGACATCCCCTCGTTCATCCACCGCATCAGTGACGAAAACCTGCAAGGCGCCGCCGAACGCATCCTCTCCGCCAACATCCTCGGCGGCAGCTGCGCCCGTGTATGCCCCACCGAAATCCTCTGCCAGCAAGCCTGCGTGCGCAATAACGCGCAGGAGTGTGCGCCGGTACTGATCGGCCAGCTTCAGCGCTATGCCCTGGACAACGCCCACTTCACCGAACACCCGTTCAAGCGTTCACCGGCTACCGGCAAGCGTATCGCCGTGGTCGGTGCCGGGCCTGCAGGGTTGTCCTGTGCCCATCGCCTGGCCATGCACGGGCATGACGTGGTGGTGTTCGAGGCCTGTGACAAGGCTGGCGGCCTCAACGAGTACGGCATCGCCCGCTACAAACTGGTCGACGACTATGCGCAACGTGAAGTGGAATTCCTGCTGGGCATCGGTGGCATCGAAATTCGCCATGGCCAGCGCCTGGGCGACAACCTCAGCCTGGGCGAGTTGCGCGACCAGTACGACGCGGTATTCCTTGGCCTCGGCCTGAATGCCGTGCGCCAGTTGGGCCTGCCGGATGAAGAAGCCCCCGGCCTGCTCGCCGCCACCGCATACATCCGCGAACTGCGCCAGGCCGATGACCTGAGCCAATTGCCCTTGGCCGACCGCTGCCTGGTGATCGGTGCCGGCAACACCGCCATCGACATGGCCGTGCAGATGAGCCGCCTGGGCGCCCGCGACGTCAACCTCGTGTACCGCCGTGGCAATGCCGACATGGGCGCCACCGGCCACGAGCAAGACATTGCCAAGGCCAACCAGGTGCGCCTGCACACCTGGGCCCGCCCCGATGCCGTACTGCTGGATGACGCTGGCAAGGTGCGCGGCATGCGCTTCGCCCGCACCGAGCTGGCCGACGGCCGCCTGCGCGACACTGGCGAAACCTTCGAGCTGGCCGCCGATGCCATCTTCAAGGCCATCGGCCAACGCTTCGACGATGCCAGTCTCGGCGACCCGGTGGCTGCACAGCTGGCCCGCGAGGGTGAGCGCATCCGTGTCGACGAAACCCTGCAAACCAGCCTGCCGGGCGTGTATGCCGGCGGTGACTGCACTGCCCTCGGCCAGGACCTTACCGTCCAGGCCGTACAGCACGGCAAGCTGGCCGCCGAAGCCATCCATGCCCGACTCATGCTCAACGTGGAGGCAGCGTAAATGGCCGACTTGTCTATCGTGTTTGCCGGCATCAAGGCACCCAACCCGTTCTGGCTGGCTTCCGCGCCGCCCACCGACAAAGCCTACAACGTGGTCCGCGCCTTCGAGGCCGGCTGGGGCGGCGTGGTGTGGACCTGGGCGAGGACCCGGCGGCGGTCAATGTGTCGTCGCGTTACTCAGCACACTACGGCGCCAACCGCCAAGTGCAGGGCATCAACAACATCGAGTTGATCACCGACCGTTCGCTGGACATCAACCTGCGCGAAATCACCCAAGTGAAGAAAGACTGGCCCGATCGCGCATTGATCGTGTCACTGATGGTGCCGTGCGTGGAAGAATCGTGGAAGTTCATCCTGCCACTGGTGGAGGCCACCGGGGCCGACGGCATCGAGCTTAACTTCGGCTGCCCGCACGGCATGCCTGAACGGGGTATGGGCGCGGCGGTCGGCCAGGTGCCGGAGTACGTGGAAATGGTCACCCGCTGGTGCAAGACGCACTGCTCGCTGCCGGTGATCGTGAAGCTTACGCCGAACATCACCGACATCCGCCAATCGGCCCGTGCCGCGCACCGGGGCGGGGCCGATGCGGTGTCGTTGATCAACACCATCAACTCCATCACCAGTGTCGACCTCGACCGCATGGTCGCCCACCCCATCGTGGGGGACCAGAGCACCCACGGCGGCTACTGCGGCTCGGCGGTCAAGCCGATTGCACTGAACATGGTGGCGGAAATCGCCCGCGACCCGGAAACGCGTGGCTTGCCGATCTGCGGCATTGGCGGCATCGGCAACTGGCGTGATGCGGCAGAGTTCATGGCCTTGGGCAGCGGCGCCGTGCAGGTGTGCACGGCGGCGATGCTGCACGGGTTCCGCATTGTCGAGGACATGAAGGATGGCCTGGCGCGCTGGATGGACCAGCATGGGCATGCCACCATCGAAGCATTTCGCGGGCAGGCGGTGGGGCATACCACCGACTGGAAGTACCTGGACATCAACTACAAATCGGTGGCCCATATCGACCAGGAGGCCTGCATTGGCTGTGGGCGTTGCCATATAGCCTGTGAGGATACGTCTCACCAGGCCATTGCCAGCACGCTGAAGGCTGACGGCACGCATGCCTACAGTGTGATCGAGGAGGAATGCGTGGGCTGCAACCTGTGCCAGATCACCTGCCCTGTGGAAAGCTGCATCGAGATGGAGGCGCAGGATACCGGCAAGCCGTACCTGAACTGGACGCAGGATCCGCGTAATCCCTATCGCGAGGCGAGCTGAGGCAGATAGGGGCTGCTGCGCAGCCCTTCGCGGGCAAGCCCGCTCCCACAAGGACCGCGCCGCTTGTGAAAACCGCGCAATTCCTGTGGGAGCGGGCTTGCCCGCGAAGGGCCGCACAGCGGCCCCACTTGCTGTATCAAGGCTCTAACCCAATCCCTCGCAAGATCACACTGGTCACCGTCTGCACCGCACTCTCGAACGCCATGTCCGACAACATCTCCCCGCCATTGAGCAGTTCAACCTGGTAGCCAAAGTCAGCATAGTGCTGGGTCGAAGCCCAGATCATGTACAGCAACGCCGACGGCTCCACTGGCAGAATGCGCCCCTCCTCTACCCAACGGCGGATCTTGGCCTCTTTCAACTTGGCCCAGGGCACCAGGCTTTCCTCCAGGTTCACCCCCAGCACCGGCGCCCCGTGCAGCATTTCTTCGGCCCAGATCTTCGAACCCAGCGGCCGCGAACGCGAATGGCCCATCTTGGCGCGGATGTAACTGGTCAACACCACACGTGGGTCGTCGAAGTTCTCGAAGCACAGCGCGTCCTGCTTCCACACGTCCAGCAAGTCTTGCAGTACCGCGCGGAACAGGTCGTCCTTGGTGCTGAAGTAATAGTGCAGGTTGGAGCGCGGCAACTCGGCCTGTTCGGCAATGTCGCCCATGGAGGTGGCGCCATAGCCTTTTTCGGCGAACACCTTTTCCGCCGCCTGCAGAATCTTCTCGATATTGCGCCGGCGGATTTCGATCTTGTGGTTGGCCATCAGCCCTGGGCCGTCCACACCGCCAGTTCATAACCGTCCGGGTCGATGAAGTGGAAACGTCGCCCGCCGGGGAAGGCAAACGTTGCCCGGCTGATTTTCGCACCCGCCGCCTCGACCCGCTGCTGCGTGGCCTCCAGGTCGTCGGCATACAGGATGATCAGCGGCCCACCCGGAGTCACCGGCTCGCCAGTGGTAAAGCCGCCAGTCAACCGGCCATCGCTGAACTCGGTGTACGTAGGCCCGTAGTCGGTGAACACCCAGCCGAACACGCTGCCATAGAAGGCCTTGCTCCGTGCGATGTCGCTGACATTGAACTCGATGTTGTCGATCTGCCGATCAGTACCGCGAATGCCCATGGGTGCTCCGTGCCTAAGGGGTTTGGCCTAGTCTACTCCGCTTGCTCCAACGTGGTGCAATTCCTTGGTGCACGTCGCACCTATCTGCAACTCGCCCGGTCACGCACGGGGCACTGTGCCCGATACAAATTGAGCGCAGTGTTGATGATGCCGATATGACTGAACGCTTGAGGGTAGTTGCCAAGCATGCGCTGGCCGGCCGGGTCATATTGCTCGGCCAGCAGGCCAAGGTCGTTGCACAGGCCGGTCAGGCGTTCATACAGCGCCTGCGCCTCTGCCTGGCGCCCGAGTAAGACATACACGTCAGCCAGCCAGAACGAGCACACCAGGAAAGTACCCTCCCCGGGCGTCAGGCCATCACTGCAACTGTCGCTGTCGTAACGCAACAGCAGGCCGTTCTTCAGCAAGCGCTGTTCGATCTGTTCAAGCGTGCGTAAAAAGCGTGGATCATCTGCCGGCAGAAATCCGGTCAGGGCAACCTGCAACAGGCTGGCGTCCATTTCTGTAGAACCGTAGGCCTGGACGAAATACCGACCGCTGGCATCAAGGCCACGCTCGCAGACTTCACGGTGGATCTCATCGGCTACCTGTCGGTAATGCCGCCCACGCTCACGGCCTTCCTCCGTGGTGTCAGCCAGCCCCGCAGCGCGGTCGAAGGTCACCCAGGCCATCACCTTGGAGTGCACGAACTGCTGCCGGCCGCCACGCACTTCCCAGATGCCTTCGTCCGGCTCGCGCCAGATGCCCTCGACGTAGGGCAAGATCAAGCGGGATATAGCAGCGCTGCGCGGGTGGCGCGGCAAACCGCCCTTGATCGCCTGGGTCATGGCATCGGCCAGTTCGCCGTAGATGTCCAGCTGCATCTGCTGCGAGGCGGCGTTGCCCACCCGCACGGGTTGCGAATGCTCGTAACCGGCCAGCCACGGCAAGGTGTATTCCTGCAAATCCCGTTCACCAGCCAGGCCGTACATGATCTGCATCTGTTCGGGGTTGCCGGCCACCGAACGCAGCAGCCATTCACGCCAGGCCTGGGCTTCGTCGAAATAGCCAAGGTTCATGAACGCCAGCAGGGTCATGGTGGCGTCGCGCAACCAGCAGAAGCGGTAGTCCCAGTTACGTTCCCCACCCACGCGCTCGGGCAGCGAGGTGGTGACGGCGGCGACGATGCCTCCTGTGGGGGCGTAGGTCATCGCCTTGAGGGTGAGCAACGAGCGGCGCACCAAAGCCGTGTAGGGACCTACGTGCGGGCAGCGGGCGGCAAAGGCCTGCCATTGATCGATGGTGTGGGCCAGGGCCAGGTCAGTGTCGCAGTCGGGTTGCACGGGCAGGTGCGAAGGCTGATGGCGCAGGCTGAAGATGTGCCGCTCACCTGTGCCAACGCGAAAACGGGCGACGGTATGGTGGTCGCGGGCATGGGGCGGCACGGTGCTGCACAGGATCAGTCGGTCAGGGCCCGCGACGGCGCTGAGGGTGAGTGGGTCGAGCCGTTCCACCCAGGGCACGCTGCGCCCGTAGTCGAAGCGCATGACCAAGTCCATTTCGAAGTTGGTTTCACCAGAGATGCCCTCGACGATTCGCACCACCGAATTGACCTCGCCCAAGGGCATGAAGTCGAGCACGCGGGCACGGCCAGTGGCGGTAACCCAGGTGGTTTCCAGCACCAGGGAGTCGTCCAGGTATTGGCGACTGCTGTGCTCGACCGGGTCGCAGGGGACCAGGCGCCAGCGGCCGTTTTCTTCGTTGCCCAGCAGTGCGGCGAATACGGCTGGGGCGTCGAAGCGTGGCAGGCACAGCCAGTCGAGTGAGCCGTCGCGGCTGACCAAGGCGGCGCTTCGGCAGTTGCCCAGCAGGGCGTAGTCTTCGATGTGGGTGGGCATTTGGTCTCCTTGATGTGATCGCCAGTGCCCGCGAAAGGGCCGGTACAGGGTCACAAACCTCTCACCCCAACCGGTGCCACTCGCGCTTGTCCCGCGCCAGCAGTTCGTTGCCTGCCTCAGGCCCATCGTCACCCGCCGGGTACTCATGCACTTCGCCATCCTGCGCCCAGGCATCGAGAAACGGCTGCACTGCACGCCAACCGTTCTCGATGTTGTCGGCACGCTGAAACAGGGTCTGATCACCGGTCAGGCAGTCGTAGATCAAGGTCTCGTAGCCGGTCGCCGGGGTCATCTTGAAGAAGTCTTTGTAGGCAAAGCCCAGCTCGACATTCTCCATCACCAGTTCCGGCCCAGGCCGCTTGGCCTGCAGGTCGAACCACATGCCTTCGTTGGGCTGAATCTGGATTTTCAGGTAATTGGGCTTGGGCCGCTCCAGCTCCGACTCGCGAAACTGCGCATAGGGCGCGGGCTTGAAGCAGATGGCGATTTCGGTATCGCGTACGCTCATGCGCTTGCCGGTGCGCAGGTAGAACGGCACGCCAGCCCAGCGCCAGTTGTCGATCATGACCTTCAGTGCCACGAAGGTTTCGGTCTGGCTGTCGGCAGCGACATTGGCCTCCTGCCGGTAGCCGGGCAACGGCTTGCGCCCCTGCTTGCCGGCAACGTACTGGCCACGCACGGAGTTTTTCAGGGCCATTTTCGCCGACCACGGGCGGATGGCGCCGACCACCTTGGCCTTTTCACTGCGCACGGCGTCAGCGCCGAACGCTGCGGGGGGCTCCATCGCCACCATCGCCAGCAGCTGGAACAGGTGGTTGGGCACCATGTCGCGCAGGGCGCCGGTGCTGTCGTAGAACGCGCCACGGGTTTCGACGCCAACCGTTTCCGCAGCGGTGATCTGCACATGGTCGATGTAGTGGTTGTTCCAGAACGATTCGAACAGGCCGTTGGAAAAACGGCTGACCAGAATGTTCTGCACCGTTTCTTTGCCCAGGTAATGGTCGATGCGGTAGATCTGCCGCTCGCCCATCACCTTCAGCAGGCAGGCGTTAAGCGCCTCGGCGCTGGCCAGATCGGTGCCGAACGGCTTCTCGACCACCACCCGGCGAAAGCCCCCGGCGGACTCGTCGAGCAAGCCGGCCTGCCCCAGGCGCTGGGCCACTTCGGGGAAGAAGCGTGGCGAGGTTGCCAGGTAGAAGATCGCATTACCATGGCTGGTCTTGTCGATGCGCTTGGCGATAGCCTGATAGGTCGCCGGGTCAAGAAAATCACCGGTCTGGTAATCCAGGCGTTTGGCCAGGCGTGCCCACCGCTTTTCGTCCAGGCATTTGGCCGTGCCCTTGTCCCGCTCGACCATGAACGCATGCAGGCGCCCGGCAAAATCCTCGGCGCTTGCCGGGTTGTGGTCGACGCCGACAATGCGCAGGTTGCGGTCCAGCAATCCATCGCGGCTGAGGTTGTACAGCGCCGGCATCAGCAGGCGCTTGACTAGGTCGCCATTGGCGCCGAACAGGAACAGGGTGCAAGGCGGTGCAGCAGGAATGGTCTGTTTGGTCATTCGGCTTTCTTCTCGACATGGCCACCAAAGCCCAGGCGCATGGCCGAGAGGATCTTGTCACCGTAAGTGCCCTGCTGCTGACGCGAGCGGAAGCGGGCGAACAGCGCGCTGGACAGCACCGGCACCGGCACTGCCTGTTCCACGGCGGCGTCGATGGTCCAACGGCCCTCGCCACTGTCGGACACCGAGCCGCTGAACTGCGACAGCTGCGGGTCGGCCACCAAGGCATCGGCGGTGAGGTCGAGCAACCACGAAGTGACCACGCTGCCGCGCCGCCACACTTCAGCGATCTCGGCCACGTTCAGTTCGAAGCGCTGGTCTTCGGGCAGCTCGTTGCCGCCCTTGCTGCGCAGCAGGTCGAAGCCTTCGGCATAGGCCTGCATCAGGCCGTATTCGATGCCGTTATGCACCATTTTCACGTAATGCCCTGCACCGGGTGGGCCGGCGTGAATGTAGCCATGTTCGGCACGCTGGTGCTCGCCGCTACGGCCATGAGTACGCGGGATGTCGCCCACGCCCGGCGCCAGCGCCTTGAACAGCGGTTCCAGGCGCTCGAACACGTCCTTTTCGCCACCGATCATCATGCAGTAGCCACGGTCCAGGCCCCACACACCGCCGGAGGTGCCCACGTCCAGGTAATGCAGGCCGCGTTTGGCCAGTTCAGCGGCGCGGCGCATGTCGTCCTTGTAGAAGGTATTGCCACCGTCGATGATCGCATCGCCCGGCTCCAGCAGTTCGGCCAGTTGGGCGATGGTCTGCTCGGTCGGTTCACCGGCCGGCAGCATGACCCACACTGCGCGCGGCGCTTTCAGTTTTTGTACCAGTGCACCGAGGTCGTGTGCGCCTTGAGCACCCTCGCCTTCCAGCCCGGTGATGGCCTCACGGTTGCGGTCGTGTACCACGGTGCGGTGGCCGGCGCGCATCAGGCGCCTTGCGATATTGCCGCCCATGCGGCCCAGCCCGACGATTCCCAGTTGCATGAGCCGATGCTCCCTTTTCGAAATGGTTGACGACACAGTCCAGCTTTTCAGATTAGTCCAGCGTACCGCAGGAGGGTTCAGCGACGAACGGCGAGACCACGATAAACAAAAAAGTTCCCAAGCCCTGCGAAAGAATTCAGAATGCGCCCCGCGTGAAGCGTCTACGCTTTAATTGTCGCCAGCCAGAACCGCGAGGTGTGCTCATGGGTACCTTAATGCCAGCAACCCCAACCCAGACACTTTATGTCTCCGTGCGCCGTGATGAGCTGCGTAAACTGAAAGACGAGCGTGACCAGCTGCGCCAGCAGGTCGCCCAACTGAACCTGCTGCTGGCGCAAGCGCGTACCGACGGCAAGGCCGTCAGCCTCTGATCTTTCCTTCCTCTCAGTGGGGGCTGTAGGGCTCCCACCTGTTGACTCTACTTTTCCAGGTCAGTCCCCTTCGCGGGTTCACCCGCGAAGAAGCAAACGCCCATCCAATGCCCCACTATGGTGCAACCGCCCACTCCGGCCACAATTTGGCGCACCCGCAAAACGGCTCCGGCAAACCTTTTCACATCCAGTCACATACGCCAACGTTTGCGTCTATTTCGCACCTCACATTAATGACCAGTGGGTCACCTTTTTATCGCGTTCTCTCCTACACTCGGTTTTCGGCCCGCCATTTGCTCAAGAGAAGAGTGACGTAAAAAGTCGAACTTTAAGGAAAGCCGGTAGGTCATGAATTAAGTAGGCCAAACGCATGGGGCACTCCCAGCCACGGCCCACCCACCCCAACCAGTCCACTCGCCTGCGGCCGGAATGCCGACAGCGCTGTGCCTGCGCGCACGACTCAGGGGCATGGAACGCACTACGCAGATTCGAACCAGAGAGAACCAACACGATATATCGCCACGGGTGCCAGCACCCGGCCAAGCATAGGGACGGAGAGAAGTATGATCAGTGCCGCTGTCGAGCCTCACGTAGATTCATTCAACCCGGACAACCGCGAGCCGCTCACACCGGACTTCGCCAAGACAGGCACGGCACCCGGCGCCCAGCGCCAGCACAACCCCAACAAGCGCAAGATCCTGTTCGTAACCTCGGAAATCGCCGATCTGGTGAAAACCGGTGGCCTGGGCGACGTATCTGCCGCCCTGCCCCGCGCCTTGGCGCATCTGCACGATGTGCGGGTGCTGATCCCCGGCTACCGCCAGGTGATGGAAAGCGACAACCCCATCCACATCGTCGGTGAACTGGGAGGCCACGCGGCACTGCCGCCGTGCAAGATCGGGCGCATGGACATGGCCGACGGCCTGGTGATCTATGTGCTGATCTGCCCCGAACTGTACCAGCGCGACGGCACGCCCTATGGTGCCAACAATGGCCGCGACTGGCCCGACAACCACATCCGCTTCGCCCGCCTGGGCCTGGCCGCCGCCGAAATTGCGGCTGGCGAAGGCAAGATCCACTGGACACCCGAAGTGGTGCACGCCCATGACTGGCCCGCCGGCCTGGCCCCGGCCTACATGCACTGGCGCGGGCTAAGCACGCCTACCCTGTTCACCATTCACAACCTGGCTTACCAAGGTGTGTACAGCCGGGGTTGCAGCCCGGAGCTGGCCATTCCCGACCACGCCATGCAGCAGGAAGGCATGGAGTTCTACGGCAAGCTGTCGTTCCTCAAGGCGGGCCTGGCCTACTCCAGCCACATCACCACGGTCAGCGCCACCTATGCCCGGGAAATCACCACCCCCGAATTTGGCTGCGGCCTGGACGGTTTCCTGGCCAGCAAGGCCCAGCAAGGCCTGCTCGGTGGTATCCCCAACGGCATCGACGAAAGCTGGGATTCGGCCACCGACAAGCACCTGCAGCACAACTTCAGCATCAATGACTGGGAAGGCAAGGCACGCAACACCCAGGAAGTGCGTGATCTGTTCGGCCTGGAAGCCTCGGAAGGCCCGCTGTTCGCCGTCGTTTCGCGGCTGGTCTATCAAAAGGGGCTGGACCTGACCCTGGGCGTGGCCGACTACATCGTCGAGCAAGGCGGGCAGATTGCGATCATCGGCCGTGGCGAGCCGGAAGAAGAACAGGCCATGCGTGAACTGGCGCTGCGCCACCCAGGCCGCATCGGTGTGCGCATCGGCTTCAACGAAACCGACGCACGGCGCATGTTCGCCGGCAGCGACTTCTTGCTGATGCCGTCACGCTACGAGCCGTGCGGCCTCAGCCAGATGTACGCACAGCGCTTCGGCTCGCTGCCGGTGGCGCGCAATACTGGCGGCCTGGCCGACACCATCGAGTGCGGCGTTACAGGCTTCCTGTTCAACGAATCCACCGTCGAGAGCTACCGCCAGGCACTCAGCCGCGCCTTCTATGTGTACGGCAAGAAGGACCTGCTGAACGCCATGCGCTGCCTGTCGATGACTCAGCCGTTCAACTGGTGCCAGGCGGTGGAACCCTATGCCCGTCTCTACGAGAACCTGGTCAAGCAGGCACAGCTGGGCCATTACTGAGCGAGGGTCAGAAGATGCACAGGCATGGCGCACACTTGCTGGACGCCACGTCGGCGCGCTTCGCCCTCTGGGCACCCGATGCGCGCAGCGTGAGCGTGGAACTGGAGCAGCAGCCGGCCATCGCGCTGCTGCCGGATGAAGAGGGCTGGTACACCGGCGTGGCCCCGTGCCAGGCCGGTGACCGTTACCACTACCGCGTTGACGGCGAACTGCGGGTTGCCGACCCGGCCTCGCGCTACCAGCCTGAAGGGGTACAGGGGCCGAGCCAAGTGGTGGATGTGGCCGGTTACCCTTGGCAACACACGTGGCAAGGTCGGCCCTGGCACGAAGCGGTGATCCAAGAGCTGCATGTCGGCTTGCTCGATGGCTACGACGGCGTCGCCCGGCATTTGCCGCGCCTCGCCGAGCTGGGCATCAGTGCCATTGAGCTGATGCCGCTGGGGCAGTTCCCCGGCGAGCGCAACTGGGGCTACGACGGCGTGCTGCCGTTCGCGCCACAAAACACCTACGGCCCCCCCGAGCAGCTGTGTGCACTGGTCGACCAGGCCCACGGCCTGGGGCTGATGGTGCTGGTGGACGTGGTGTACAACCACTTCGGCCCCGACGGCAATTACCTGCACCAATACGCCAGCCCGTTCTTCCGCGAAGACCGGCAGACGCCCTGGGGCGCCGCCATCGACTTCCGCCGCCCGCAGGTGCGCGAGTACTTCATCCAGAACGCCCTGATGTGGCTGTGCGACTACCGCTGCGACGGCCTGCGCCTGGATGCCGTGCATGCCATCGACCAGCCCGACTTCCTGATCGAACTGGCGCAACGCGTGCGCGCCGCCGTGGAACCCGGCCGCCAGGTGTGGCTGGTGCTGGAAAACGAGCACAACCAGGCCGGCCTGCTGGAGCAAGGCTTCGACGCCCAGTGGAACGACGACGGCCACAATGCCCTGCACGTGCTGCTGACCGGTGAAACCGAAGGCTACTATGCCGATTACCAGCAACGCCCCATCGAGCAACTGGCGCGCTGCCTGGCCGAAGGCTTCGTGTTCCAGGGCCAGGCCAACCGCCATGGCACACCACGCGGTGAACCCAGTGGTCATTTGGCGCCCAGTTCTTTTGTATTGTTCCTGCAAAACCACGACCAGGTCGGCAACCGCGCCCTGGGCGAACGCCTGACCCGCCTGTGCCCGCCGCCGGCCTTGCGGGCGGCCACTGGCCTGCTGCTGTTGGCACCGATGATCCCGCTGCTGTTCATGGGCGACGACGATGGCAGCTGCCAGCCGTTCCTGTTTTTCACCGACTTTCATGACCAGCTGGCCGATGCCGTGCGCGAAGGCCGGCGCGGCGAATTCGCCCACTTCAACGCGTTCGCCGACCCCGAGCAACGCGCGCGTATTCCCGACCCCAACGCCGAACAGACCTTCGAAGCGTCACGCCCGCAAAACAAGGAAGTGATCGCCGGCTGGCACGGCCTGTACCAGCAACTGCTCGGCCTGCGTCGCCGTCATGTCATCCCGCACCTGCCCGGTAGCCGTTCACTGGGCACCGAGGTGCACGGCGAAAAGGCGCTGACCGCACGCTGGCGCCTGGGCGATGGCAACACCCTGCGTATCGACCTGAACCTGGGCGACACACCGCAGTCCATCGAATTACCCGCAGCCTCCACTTGGCTGTTCGACAGCAGCGACACCCGACACCCCGATAGCCAACTGGCTGCCTACAGCTGCGTGGTCAGCCTGCTTCCCCCTGATCTGGAGCGTCCATGAGCGAAACCGCCCTGCACCGCTTGGCAAACCGCGTCGGGCTGAGCCGCGACTGGGTCGACGCCAACGCCCGGCCCCAGCGCGTCAGTGATGAGGTGCTGCGCAGTATCCTGGAAGGCCTGGGCCACCCGGCCGCCGATGACACCGCCATTGCCACCAGCCTGCGCGCTGTGGAGGCCGCAGAAGACAGCGAGCACCTGCCACCTCTGCTGACCGCCGACCTTGGCCAGCCGCTGGCGCTGGCACGCTACTTCAGCGCGGCCAGCGTCGCGCACTGCACCCTGGAAGACCACACCTCGCTTACCCTCAGCCTCGACGATCAGGCGCGCCTGCCCGGCGAGCTACCCATAGGCTACCACCACGTTGAAATCGACAGCCGCCGCTTCACCGTGGCCGTGGCACCGCCGCGCTGTCACAGCCTGGAAGACAAGGTGCCGCACCCCCCGCCGCGCTGCTGGGGCTTGGCCGTGCAGCTGTACAGCCTGCGCCGCCCTGGCGACGGCGGCTACGGTGATTGCCTGGCGCTGGAGCAACTGGCCCGCTCCGCTGCCGAACGCGGCGCCGATGCCTTGGCCATCAGCCCGATCCACGCCCTGTCGGCCATCGACCAGGAACACTACAGCCCCTATTCACCCTCCAGCCGCCTGTTGCTCAACACCCTGTACGCCAGCCCCGCTGCGCTGCTGGGTGAACGGGAGGTGCGCATGGCCATCGAAGCCTGCGGCCTGGAGCAGCAACTGGAAGACCTGGAACAACGTTCACTGGTCGATTGGCCACGCGCCGCCAGCGCCCGACTGCGCCTGCTCGAAGCGCTGTACCAGGGCTTTAGCCAGGGCAACCATCCACTGCGCGCGGATTTCGACAGCTTCCGCGAAGCCGGCGGCCAGGCGCTTGAGCACCACTGCCGCTTCGAGGTACTGCAAGCACAGGCGGTAGAGCATGGCCTGGGCGCCGACTGGCGCAACTGGCCCAAGGCCTGGCACGACCCTTACCACCCGGAAGTTGAAGCTTTTGCCAACGCCTACCCGGCCAAGATCGAGTTCCATGCCTTTTGCCAATGGCTGACCGAGCGAGGCCTGCAGCGTGCGCAGGACGCCGCCCGCAGCAACGGCATGAGCGTTGGCCTGATCGCCGACCTGGCCGTGGGTGCCGACGGTGCCGGCAGCCAGGCCTGGAGCCGCCAGGACGAACTGCTGGCGGGCCTCAAGGTGGGTGCGCCGCCCGACATCCTCAACCGCGCCGGGCAGGACTGGGGCATCTGCGCGTTCTCGCCCGAAGGCCTCAAGCGCAATGGCTACCGCGCCTTCATCGAAATGCTGCGGGCCAACCTCGCCCACGCGGGCGGGCTGCGCATCGACCACG
Organism: Pseudomonas sp. NBRC 111133; assembly: GCF_001320605.1. Classification (NCBI taxonomy): domain Bacteria; kingdom Pseudomonadati; phylum Pseudomonadota; class Gammaproteobacteria; order Pseudomonadales; family Pseudomonadaceae; genus Pseudomonas; species Pseudomonas sp. NBRC 111133. The sequence goes on from NZ_BCBJ01000026.1 coordinate 18,523, forward strand.
TGATGGGCCTGCGCCGGCTGTGGCTGATCCCACAGGGCGCCAAGCCCAGTGAAGGTGCCTACCTCAATTACCCACTGGACGACCTGCTGCGCCTGCTGGCGCTGGAGTCGGTGCGCCATCAGGCGATCATCCTGGGCGAAGACCTGGGCACCGTGCCCGATGGCCTGCGCGAAACCCTGGCGGAAAAAGCCGTGCTGGGCATGCGCGTGCTGCCCTTCGAGCAAGCCCAGCCCGGCCAGTTCAAGCCGATTCTCGACTGGCCGGACAACGCGCTGGCCACCACCGGCACCCACGACCTGGCGCCCTTGGCCGGCTGGCTGGAAAACCGCGACATCGACTGGAGCCATCGCTTGCAGCTGATCGATGCCGCCACCGAATTGCACTGGCGCCATGACCGCCAGAAAGAGCACGACGGCCTGCGCCGCACCCTGGAAGCCAACTACGGTGCGTTGAAGGACAACGACGCGCTGATCGATGCCGCCATCCGCTACGTCGGCCATACCCGCGCGCCGTTGGTGCTGGTGCCTTTGGAAGACCTCCTCGGTTGTGACGAGCAGCCCAACCTGCCGGGCACCACCGCCGGGCACCCCAACTGGCGCCGGCGGTTCGCCTTGCCAGTGCGCGATCTGCTGGATGACGAAGATGCCGCACGGCGCCTGGAACTGCTGGCCCAGGCCCGCGAACAGGCCTGGGAGCGTGACCGATGAAGCCCCTCACCGCGACCCTGCGCCTGCAATTTCACAGCGACTTCACCCTCGACAATGCCGTGCCGCTGGTGCCGTACTTCGCCCAGCTGGGCATCAGCCACCTGTATGCATCGCCCATCCTCAAAGCCCGTGCTGGCTCGCGCCATGGCTACGACGTGGTCGACCCGACCTGCGTCAACCCCGAGCTGGGCGGCGAGGCCGCGCTGGAGCGGTTGGTCGCCGCGTTGCGCCAGCACGGCATGGGGCTGATCCTCGACACGGTGTCGAACCACATGGCCGTGGGCGGCGCCGACAACCCCTGGTGGCAAAGCGTGCTGGCCTGGGGCCGGCGCAGCCCGTATGCAGAATTCTTCGACATCCAGTGGCATTCCAGCGACCCGCTGCTGGCCGGGCAACTGCTGCTGCCATTCCTGGGCAGCGACTATGGCGTGGCATTGAAGGATGGCGAGATACCGCTGGAATTCGACCCGCATCACGGCTTGCTGCAGGTGGCGCATTACGAGCACCGCTTCCCGATCTGCCCGATCGACTATGGCTGGATCCTGGCGCTCAGCCCGGAGCCGGCCCTGAAGGCCCTGGCCGAGCACTTCACCGCCTTGAACGACTCGGCCACGCCGCTGGCCGATGCGCTCCCGCTGCAGGCCGAGCTGGCCCGCCTGACCCGCGAGGGCGCCGACCTCGACTCGGCCCTGCTGGCGTTCGACAGCCGCAGCGAGGCCGGCTTCAAGCGCCTGCACCTGCTGCTGGAGCGCCAGACCTACCGCCTGGCCAGCTGGCGCACCGCCGCCGACGACATCAACTGGCGGCGCTTTTTCGACATCAACGAACTCGGCGGGCTGCGGGTGGAACGCACGGCGGTGTTCGAGGCCACCCACGCCAAGCTGTTCGAACTGATCGAACGCGGCCTGGTGGACGGCCTGCGCATCGACCATATCGACGGCCTTGCCGACCCGCGTGGCTACTGTCGCAAGCTGCGCCGGCGCGTCGATGGCCTGTTGGCACGCCGGCCTTTGCAGGCTGCCCTGGAACACTTCCCGATCTACGTGGAGAAGATCCTCGGCGCCAACGAGCACCTGCACCGAGACTGGCTAACCGACGGCACCACCGGCTACGAGTTCATGAACCAAATCTCGCTGTTGCAGCACGACCCGGCTGGCGAAGCGCCGCTGACGGAACTGTGGGCCAACGTCACCGAGCGCCCGGACTTCCCTGAAGAAGTGCGTCAGGCGCGCCACCTGGTGCTCAACGCCAGCCTGGCTGGAGACTGCGAATCGGTAGCCCAGGCCCTGTTGCAGGTGGCGCGCAACGACCTGATGACCCGCGACCTGACCCTGGGCGCCATTCGCCGGGCCTTGCAGGCCCTGGTGGCGCATTACCCGGTGTACCGCACCTACTTCAACGCCTGCGGGCGGCCGGCTGAAGACGAAGGTTTTTTCCAGCAAGCGTTGGCCAATGCCCGGCAAGACCTCGGCGAAGCCGACTGGCCGCTGCTGGAGCACCTTGAGCAATGGCTCGGCGGGCAAGGCTGGCGGCACCTGCCACCGGGCCGCGCCCGCAAGCAGTTGCGCCATGCTTGCGTGCGTTTCCAGCAGCTGACCGCGCCCAGTGCCGCCAAGGCCGTGGAAGACACCGCCTTCTACCGCAGTGCCCGGCTGCTGTCGCGCAACGACGTAGGCTTCGAGGCCGAACGTTTCAGCGCCTCGCCCATGCACTTCCACAACGAAGCCCAGCGGCGCCTGCGCGACTTCCCCGACAACCTGCTGGCCACCGCCACGCACGACCACAAGCGCGGCGAAGACACCCGCGCACGCCTGGCTGTACTCAGCGAGCGCGGCCCTTGGCTGGCCAGCCGGGTAGAACATTGGCGCGAACTGGCCGAGCCCCTGCGTATGCAGCTGGACGATGGCCTTGCACCCAGCCCCGGCGACGAGCTGATGCTGTTGCAAACCCTGCTCGGCAGCTGGCCGCTGGACCTCGACCTGCACGACGGCAACGCCCTGCGCCAGTACGCCGACCGCATCCGCCAGTGGCAGCAGAAGGCCTTGCGCGAAGCCAAGCTGCGCAGCAGCTGGAGCGCCCCGAACGACGCCTACGAAAACGCCTGTGCTCGTTACATCGACCGCCTGCTGCTGGACAACGAGAACCAGCAGCTGCGCAAATCGGTGGCCGATGCCGCGCAACTGCTGGCCTGCCCCGGCGCCCTCAATGGCCTGGTGCAGGCCTTGCTACGCATGACCACGCCCGGTGTACCCGACCTGTACCAGGGCAACGAGTATTGGGACTTCAGCCTGGTCGACCCGGACAACCGTCGCGCCGTGGACTACGCTTGCAGGCGGGCCACCCTGGGCGATGCCACGCCCGCCACCGAGCTGCTGGCCCACTGGCGCGACGGCCGCATCAAGCAGGCCTTGATCGCCCGGCTGCTGGACTGCCGCCAGGTCCATGCCGACCTGTTCCGCCGCGGCGCCTACCTGCCGCTGACGGTACAAGGCCGACATGCAGACCATGTGATCGCCTTTGCCCGCCTGGGTGAAGGCGAACGCGCCATCGTCGTCGCCCCACGCCTGGCCAGTGGCCTGCTGGGCGGCGCCGCAACCCCGTTGATCCCGGCACAGAACTGGGACGACACCCGGCTGGTACTACCGTTTGCCTTGTCGCCTGCCAACTCGACGGGACTTTTCCCTTACGCGGCGGTCAGCCCTTCAAGGGAGCTGATGTTGAGCGCCGTGCTGGCGGAGTTTCCGGTCAACCTGTTGATACAACAATCTTGAGCATCAGGAGCGTCATGATGAGTGTCGATGAAAAACGTATTCGCGAATTCGCTTACCAGATCTGGGAGTCCGAGGGTAAGCCTGTAGGCGAGGAAGATCGCCACTGGGACATGGCCCGCAAGCTGGCCGAAGCTGAAGCCCTGGCACCCAAGGCGGCACCGCGCAAGAAGGCGCCGGCCAAGGCCAAGGTAGCGGCTGAGCCCAAAGCACCAGCAGAACCCAAGGTTGCTGCACTGCCGGGTGTGAAACCTGCTGCGGCGAAAAAGCCCCGGGCGGCGAAAAAACCGGCTGCCGGTTAAGCCTGCACCGGCCTCTTCGCGGGCTCGCCCGCTCCCACAGGTACAGCATCAACCTCCAGCCCTGTGGAGACCTTGTGGGAGCGGGCAAGCCCGCGAAGGGGCCGGTGCAGGACTAAACAGTTCCCCTTCAACCAAGGCCCCCTGAGGATTGCCATGAGCCCCCGCACCCCAAAGAAAACCCGCTCAGTTGCCCCATCGCGCATCCGCGAAGGCCTGCCCTTTCCCCTTGGCGCCACCTGGGATGGCCTTGGGGTCAACTTCGCCCTGTTCTCGGCCAACGCCACCAAGGTCGAGCTGTGCCTGTTCGACTCCACCGGCGAGCAGGAAATCGAACGCATCGAGCTGCCCGAATACACCGACGAGATCTACCACGGCTACCTGCCCGACGCGCACCCCGGCCTGGTCTATGGCTACCGGGTGTACGGCCCTTACGAGCCAGAGAACGGCCACCGCTTCAACCCCAACAAACTGCTGATCGACCCCTACGCCAAACAGCTGGTCGGCAGCCTGAAATGGTCCGAGGCGCTGTTCGGCTACACCATCGGCCACCCCGACGGCGACTTGTCGTTCGACGAACGCGACAGCGCGCCTTTCGTGCCCAAGTGCAAGGTGATCGATCCGGCGTTCACCTGGGGCCGCGACCAGCGCGTGCTCATCCCCTGGGAACGCACCATCATCTACGAAGCGCACACCCGCGGCATCAGCATGCGCCACCCGGCCGTACCGGAGGAACTACGTGGCACCTTTGCTGGCCTGGCCAATGACGAGTTGCTCAAGCACATCAAGGAGCTGGGCGTTTCCAGCATCGAGTTGCTGCCCATCCACGCCTTCGTCAACGACCAGCACTTGCTGGACAAGGGGCTGAACAACTACTGGGGCTATAACAGCATCGCCTTCTTCGCCCCCCACCCGCGCTACCTGGCCAGCGGCAAGATCGCGGAATTCAAGGAAATGGTCGCGCACCTGCACGACGCCGGGCTGGAGGTGATTCTGGACGTGGTCTACAACCACACCGCCGAAGGCAACGAGCGTGGCCCCACCCTGTCGATGCGCGGCATCGACAACGCTTCGTACTACCGCCTGATGCCGGACGACAAGCGCTACTACATCAACGATTCCGGCACCGGCAACACCCTGGACCTGAGCCACCCCTGCGTGCTGCAACTGGTCACCGACTCGCTGCGCTACTGGGCCGGCGAAATGCATGTGGATGGCTTCCGCTTCGACCTGGCAACCATCCTGGGCCGTTACCGCGAAGGCTACAGCGAGCGCCATGGTTTTCTCGTTGCCTGCCGACAGGACCCGATGCTGAGCCAGGTCAAGCTGATTGCCGAACCCTGGGACTGCGGCCCCGGCGGCTATCAGGTGGGCAATTTCGCCCCGGGCTGGGCCGAATGGAACGACCGCTTCCGCGACACCGTGCGGGCGTTCTGGAAAGGCGACGAAGGCCAGCTGGCCGACTTTGCCTCGCGCATGACCGCCTCGGGCGATATGTTCAACAACCGTGGCCGGCGCCCGTATGCCTCGGTCAACTTCGTCACCGCCCACGATGGCTTCACCCTGCGCGACCTGGTGTCGTACAACCACAAGCACAACGAAGACAACGACGAGAACAACCAGGACGGCACCGACAACAACTTGTCGTGGAACTGCGGCGTGGAAGGGCCGACCGACGACCCGGGCATCAATGCCTTGCGCATGCGCCAGATGCGCAACTACTTCGCCACCTTGCTGCTGGCCCAAGGCACGCCGATGATCGTTGCCGGCGACGAGTTCAGCCGTACCCAGCACGGCAATAACAACGCCTACTGCCAGGACAGCGAGATCGGTTGGGTGAACTGGGACCTGGACCAGGACGGCGAGGAGCTGCTGGCCTTCGTCAAACGCCTCACCCGCCTGCGCCTGGCCTACCCGGTGCTGCGCCGTTCGCGCTTTCTGGTGGGGGACTACAATGAGGCCATCGGGGTCAAGGACGTGACCTGGCTGGCGCCCGATGGCAGCGAAATGAGCGTCGAGCAGTGGGAAGACCCGCACGGGCGTTGCCTGGGCATGCTGATCGACGGCCGTGCGCAGGTCAGCGGTATTGCCCGGCCGGGTGCCGAGGCCACGGTATTGCTGATCGTCAATGCTCACCATGACATCGTGCCGTTCAAGTTGCCGGCCGTGCCCGAGGGCGAGTACTGGAGCTGTCTGGTCGATACCGACCGGCCGGAGCTGCGCAAGGGGCAACATCTGCAGTTCGACAGCACGTTCGAGGTCAAAGGGCGGTCGATGCTGCTGATGGTGTTGCAGCACGAGGAAGACTGAATCCCTTGCCAGTGGCAATGCGGTGAGCCTCTAGCAATCATTCTTCATAGCCGGGGCGCGGCAAATAGCGAACCCGGCTATGCCTTACCTGTTTATTCGATTAATCAAGGGGTTAAACCAAACCACGAAGCGTGAACAGATTCTTCACACTTTCTTGACGCAAGCGGCGTCCTCTCCTTAGCTGAAACCTTACCTAGTCGTAAATTTCTCGCGCCGGGCCTCTAGCTCGCGCCTTTGTGCGCGCTTGCACAGGCTGGCGTGCTGGTTTGGGTCGCCCTCTGTTTTGCCGTACAGCTCGTGACAACAGGCCAGGTCCTCGGGCTGTAACCCACAAAAAACAAAGGAGATCCGCCATGAAATGCACCGCGACCCCCTTGCGCTTCGACAGCATTTTCTACGCGGTTTCCACGTCGATGCTTCTGGCAACCCCGGTGGAAACGTTCGCGTACGAGCTGCAAGGTGACCCCACCTCGCCCGGCTTCTTGCAGCAGTCTGCGCTGCCGCAGCTCTCGCTAGACCCGGTCAGCGCCAGTGGCCTGAGCTTCGGCACGCTGAATGCCTTTTCACAGAAGATGAGCGAACGCCACGGGCAGGCGGCACCGGACCTGGTTGCCAGACAGTGGGCGCAGTTTTTCCCGACCACCTCGCGCAACGGCGCGCAACCCCCGGAGCAGCTTGAGGCGCCCAGCCAGCAACTGATGATCGGCCCGGACCTGTTCGTGCGTGAAACGGCTGCGGGCAATGTGCACCGCGCCGGGATTTTCGTGGGGCACAACAACCTGCAAAGCAGCTTCAACGGCATGCGCCCACTGTTGGGCGACAAGCAGCGCAATGCGGTGAACCTGAGCGGGGAAAGCCTGGGCGTGTACTGGAGCATGACCCATGAACAGGGCTGGCACCTGGACGCCGTGGCCATGGGCTCGCGCATCGATGTGCTGGGGCGTGGCGAGAACGGCCAGCGCGTGGACGACAGCGGCCACGCGATGACCTTTTCGGTGGAAGGTGGGTACCCGATTCGCCTGGGTGGCAACTGGGTGATCGAGCCTCAGGCACAGTTGATCAACCAACAGTTCTTCCCCGGTAACCAGGTGCAGGAAGAAACCCTGCAGGCCTTCGACAGCCAGCCGAGCTGGAGTGGCCGGGTGGGTGCGAAATTGTCCGGGCGCTACGAAGTGCGCGGCATGCCGATTGAACCCTATGTGCGGACCAACATGTGGTATGACTTCAGCAATGCCGACGAGGTGAAGCTGGACCAGGTCGACAAGATCTCCAGCTCGCGCTACTCGACCACGGTGGAATTGGGCTTGGGGCTGGTGGCGCGGGTGACACCTTTGGTGGCCTTGTTTGTGAGCGCCGATTACAGCAGTGATGTAGATGACAATGATTTGAATGGGCTGATTGGTAGCCTTGGGGTGCGGATGCGGTGGTAGGCCTGTGCCATTGTTGGGGCTGCGCAGCAGCCCCAACAATCTCAAGCCGGTTTCATTATCAGTACCCCAAGCGGCGGCAAGTTGAGGGCTAGCGACAATGGCTGCCCATGACTGGCCACTGCCTCACTGGCCACCCCCCCCAGATTGCCCACATTAGACCCGGCATACAGCTCAGCATCGCTGTTCAACAACTCCTGCCAACGCTCACCAAAGGGCACGCCAATCCGATACCCCTCACGCGGCACCGGGGTGAAGTTGGCCACCACCAGCACCGGCTCGCCACTGCTGCTCCAGCGCAACCAGGCGTACACGCTGTTCTGCGCATCATCACCGATTAGCCACTGGAAGCCCTGCGGCTGGCAGTCCTGCTCATGCAGTGCGGGCACCTCGCGGTACAGCCGGTTAAGATCGCTTACCAGCCGCTGCACGCCTTGGTGCTCGGGGTACTGCAACAGGTACCAGTCCAGTTCGCTGTCATGGTTCCACTCACGCCACTGGCCGAACTCGCAGCCCATGAACAGCAGCTTCTTGCCCGGGTGCGCCCACATGAAAGTGAGGTAGGCACGCAGGTTGGCGAACTTCTGCCAGCGGTCGCCGGGCATCTTGTCGATCAGCGAATGCTTGCCATGCACCACTTCGTCGTGGGAGATGGGCAGGATGAAGTGCTCGGAGTAGGCATAGATCAGCCCGAAGCTCATCTCGTTGTGGTGATAGGTGCGGTGCACCGGGTCGTTCTGGATGTAATGCAGGGTGTCGTGCATCCAGCCCATGTTCCACTTGTAGGCAAAGCCCAGCCCGCCTTGCTGGGTGGGCTGGCTGACACCGGGCCAGGCGGTGGACTCCTCGGCGATGATGAGCGCGCCCGGGGCCTCGTGGGCCGCCACGCCGTTGAGGTGGCGGATGAAGTCGATGGCTTCCAGGTTTTCACGCCCGCCGTAGCGGTTGGGCACCCACTCGCCGGCCTTGCGCGAGTAGTCGCGGTACAGCATGGAAGCCACCGCATCGACCCGCAGGCCATCGATGTGGAAGTGCTTCAACCAGTGCAGGGCCGAGGCCATCATGAAGCCGCGCACTTCGTTGCGGCCCAGGTTGTAGATCAGGGTGTTCCAGTCCTGGTGGTAGCCCTCCAGAGGGTTGTCGTATTCGTACAGGGCGGTGCCGTCGAAGCGCGCCAGGCCGTGTTCATCGGTGGGGAAATGCGCAGGCACCCAGTCCAGCAGCACGCCAATGCCGCCCTGGTGGCAGGCATCGACGAAGGCGGCGAAGTCCTCGGCACTGCCGTAGCGAGATGTAGGCGCGAACATCGACAGCGGCTGGTAGCCCCAGGAGCCGCCGAACGGATGCTCCATGATCGGCAGCAGTTCGATGTGGGTGAAGCCCAGTTGCTGCACGTAAGGCACCAGGCGCTCGGCCAGTTCGCGCCAGTTGTAATAGCGCCCGACTTCGCCCGCTTCATCCAGCTCGCAGCGCCACGACCCGGGGTGCAGCTCGTAGATCGAAAGCGGCGCGTTATAGGCATGGCGCTGCGCGCGCTGTGCCATCCAGTCGTGGTCCTGCCAATCGTAGCTCAGCGCATGGGCAACCTTGGACGCGGTGCTCGGCGGCAATTCGGTGGCGCGGGCCAGCGGGTCGGCCTTCAGCGGCAGAATACCCTCCTTGCCCAGCACCTCAAATTTGTAGGTTTCGCCCACGCCCAGGCGCGGCACGAACAGCTCCCACACCCCGGCGCTGTGGCGCAGGCGCATGGGGTGGCGGCGGCCGTCCCAATTGTTGAAATCACCGACTACCGACACCCTGCGGGCATTGGGCGCCCACACCGAGAAGCACACGCCGTCGATGCCCTCGACCTGGATCGGCTGGGCGCCGAAACGCCCGGACAAATCGCGGTGGTTACCTTCGGCGAACAAATAAAGGTCCATGTCGCCCAGCTGTGGGCCGAAGCTGTAGGGGTCTTCAGTCACCTGCTCGCCGCCGGCCCAGCCGATGTGCAACAGGTAGGGCTGTGCCTCATCAAGGTGCGCGCTGAACAACCCAGGCAGGCTACCCTGCTCCATTTCGGCAAGAATGCGCCCGTCATGCCGCGCCAGGATGCGCACATTCAGGGCGTTGGGCAGAAAGGCGCGAACCACCTGCCCGCCCGCGCCGTCGCCATGGGGGCCGAGTACCGCAAATGGATCGGCGTGTTCGGCGCGGGCCAGGGCGTCGAGGTCCCGTTGCCGAAGGCCACCGTTTTCACGCGTTGTAACGTTCATTCTGACTCTCCCCAGGTACTGATCAGTCCATGCAGGCCATGCAAAGGCACGGCCAGCCAGCTTGGACGGTTCTCGGCTTCGTATGTAATTTCGTAGGCGGCTTTTTCCAGGCAGAACAGTTCCAGTGCGGCGCGCTCGCCCTGGGCCTGTTGCCAGGCATGGGGCATGGCCGCGGTGGCCAGGCCATAGGCTTCGACGAAGGCGTGGCGCGACTGATGCAGGTACTGCCGGGCAACCCGCTGACGCGCCTGGCGCGCCGGGCCGGAAAGGTCGACCGCAGACGCGCTGCGCAAGATCATGGCAGCAGCATAGTCGAAGGATCGCAGCACGCCGCTCACATCCTTGTACGGGCTGTGTTTAGCCCGGCGCTCTTGCAGTGGGCGGGACGGTTCGCCTTCAAAATCGATCAGGTAAGCGTCGCCCTGCACCACCAGCACCTGGCCCAGATGGAGGTCGCCGTGCACGCGCATCAGCAGGCCACCCTGGGCCTGCCCGGCCAGCTGGCTGATGTGTTGGGCCAGGCCGTCGCGTTGTTGCTGCAGGTCGTCGACCAAGGCCTGGCTGTCACTGTCGAGGTTGTCGCGGTGCTGGGCCAGCACGTCGAGGGCGCGGGTCAGTTCGGCGCTGATCTGCGTGGCCCAGTGCTGGCTGTCGCTGGCATCACTGGGGCGCGGGCGGAACGCCTCATCGTCGGTGGGTGCGGCCAGCAGCAGGTGCATTTCACCCAGGCGCTGCCCAAGCAAGGCGGCGAAGCCGCTGAGTTCGGCCAACGCGTCGGTGTGCGGCTCGACATCATTGGCGGTGGGCTCCATCTGGTCGCGGATCGCCCGCTCCAAGGTGTTCTGGGTCCAGGCCCAGGCATCGCCCTGGTTGTTCAGGTAGCCCTGGGCAATCATCAGCAAATGGGGCGTATGTTGTTCGTCTACCCGGCTGACCCAGGCCAGCAACGGCGAGATATTGGCAAAGCCGGCAGCGGTGAGGTAGGCACTCATTTCCAGTTCGGGGTGGATACCCGGGTTGACCCGGCGGATCAGCTTGAGCACCACCCGGTCGCCGATCACCACCGAACTGTTGGACTGTTCGGCGCTGAGGTAGCGCACTGCACTTTCGTCGTTCAACGCCAGGCCTGCCAACGGCGCCGTGCTTTCGAAACGCAGCTCACCCTCGCCGTTGCCACACGGCAGGCTAATGCCCTCCTGGCAGGCGCGCAGCACGGCGCGGATGAAAGGTTCGAGGACGAAGGCATCGGTGATCAGGCCGACCTGATGGGCGCGGCGCACCCGCGACAGGGCCAGTTGCTGCGGCAGCGCGGTGTTGATGTCCTCTTCACGCAGCAGGCCGAACGGCAGCTGATACCGATTGGCCGTGCCGTCGCTGAGCACTTCGATTTCGCTGAGCAGAACCGGCGTGGTGGCGGTGCCGAAGCGTACGCCGTAGCACAGCCTGACGGCGTCGATTGGCCCTTCCTTGCCCGCGAACCAGCGCCGTTTTGGCAGGTATTGCGGCAGGATGCTGTGTTGAAGGGTGTCGCTTGACGGAGCCTCCAGCAATTCTTCCAAGCGTTTGCGCAGCACTAGCGTAGTCAATTCGGGTAACCCCTCGGTGGCCTGGACGTGCCAACTGGGCATGCGGTCGTGGGGAGTCAGCAGGAACCAGTAGAAGGCATAGGGTGGCAAGGTGAGCAGGAACGGCAACTGGCCTATCGGCGGGAAGGCGCTGCCGCCGAGCATCTCCACCGGTACTTTGTCGGCGTAGTGTGACAATTCCAGTTCGGCGGCCTGGGCGGCACGGGAAACGTTGGCCACGCACAGGATCACCTCGGTATTGCCTTCAGCATCGGTGTGCTCGCGGATATAGGCGAGGATGCGCCGGTTGCTGGGCGTGAGCGTGCGCAAGCTGCCGCGGCCAAAGGCCTTCTGCTGCTTGCGCACCGCCAGCATGCGCCGCGTCCAGTTCAGCAATGAATGCGGGTCGTGACTTTGGGCTTCGACGTTGACGGTCTGGTAGCCGTACAGCGGGTCCATGATCGGCGGCAACACCAGGCGCTGCGGGTCGGCACGCGAAAAGCCGCCGTTGCGGTCTGGCGACCATTGCATGGGCGTGCGCACCCCATCGCGATCACCCAGGTAGATGTTGTCGCCCATACCCAGTTCGTCGCCGTAGTACAAGGTCGGTGTGCCGGGCATCGACAGCAGCAGGCTGGTGAGCAGCTCGATACGCCGGCGGTCACGCTGCAGCAGTGGCGCCAGGCGCCGGCGGATCCCCAGGTTGATGCGGGCGCGGCGGTCTTCGGCGTAGTAGTTCCACAGGTAGTCGCGCTCACGGTCGGTGACCATTTCCAGGGTCAGCTCATCGTGGTTGCGCAGGAAGATCGCCCATTGGCAGTTGGCGGGGATTTCCGGCGTCTGGCGCAGGATGTCGGTGATCGGAAAACGGTCCTCCATGGCCAGGGCCATGTACATGCGCGGCATCAGCGGGAAATGGAAGGCCATGTGGCACTCGTCGCCTTCGCCTTCGCCGAAGTACGGCCGGGTGTCTTCGGGCCACTGGTTGGCCTCGGCCAGCAGCATGCGATCGGGGTAATTGGCGTCGATCTCGGCGCGGATGGCCTTCAGGACATCGTGGGTTTCTGCGAGGTTTTCGTTGTTTGTGCCGTCGCGTTCGATCAGGTAGGGGATGGCATCCAGGCGCAAGCCATCGACGCCCAGGTCGAGCCAGAAACGCATGACGCCGATCACCGCCTTGAGCACCTGCGGATTGTCGAAATTGAGGTCGGGCTGGTGCGAATAGAAGCGGTGCCAGAAGTACTGGCCGGCGACCGGGTCCCAGGTCCAGTTGGACTTTTCGGTGTCGAGAAAGATGATGCGCGTGCCGTCGTACTTCTGGTCATCGTCGGACCACACATAGAAATCGCGCGCCTTGCTGCCGCGCTTGGCATGGCGGGCACGCTGGAACCACGGGTGCTGGTCGCTGGTGTGGTTGATGACCAGCTCGGTGATCACCCGCAGGCCGCGCTTGTGGGCCTCGGCGATGAAACGACGGGCGTCAGCCAGGCTGCCGTAATCAGGGTGCACGGCCTTGTATTCGGCGATGTCGTAGCCGTCGTCGCGCCGTGGCGAGGGGTAGAACGGCAGCAGCCACAAGGTGTTGACGCCCAGCTCGGCGATGTAGTCGAGCTTGCTGATCAGGCCGGCGAAGTCGCCGATGCCGTCGTTGTTCGAATCGAAGAACGACTTGATGTGCAGCTGGTAGATGACGGCGTCCTTGTACCACAGCGGGTCGTCGATGAAGGCTGCCGGGCGGGAACGCTTGGCCATGGGGGACTCCTCTCTCTCCTCGGTTGCGCACTCTCTCTGTGGGAGCGGGCTTGCCCGCGAACACCGGCGAAGCCGGTGCCATAGACCGCGGCGCCTGCTTCGCGGGCAAGCCCGCTCCCACAGGGGATGTGGTGTGCCGTACTAATGGGCCTTTTCGATACGCCAGATACCGAATGGCTGGTGCCAGGGTTCGATGCGCATGAACTGGGTCTTGCCGTACCACGACCAGCGATGACCGTTCATCAGGTCTTCGCCATGGGTTTCGGCGTTGTCGTCCAGGCCCAGCTCCCACAGCGGCAGCTCGAAATGGGCCTCCTGGGCGTTGTGCGGGTCGAGGCTGATGGCCACCAGGATGTAGTTGTCGCGCTCGGGAGTGCGTTTGGCAAAGTACAGGATGTTGTCGTTCCAGCAGTTGAAGAACGCCACGCCCAGGTGGGTCTGCAAGGCGCGGTTCTGGCGGCGGATGCGGTTGAGCTGGGCGATCTCGGCAATGATGTTGCCGGGTTGGGTGAAGTCCCGTGGGCGGATTTCGTATTTCTCCGAATCCAGGTACTCCTCCTTGCCCGGCAGCGGCGTGCCTTCGCACAGTTCAAAGCCCGAATACATGCCCCACAGGCCCGAGCCCATGGTGGCCAGTGCGGCGCGGATGAGGAAGCCGGCACGGCCGGAGGTATGCAGGAAGTACGGGTTGATATCCGGCGTGTTGACGAAAAAATTGGGCCGGTAGCACTGGCTCCACGGCGGCTGGTTGAGCTGCTCGTAGAACTCGCGCAGCTCCTGTTTGGTGTTACGCCAGGTGAAATAGGTATAGCTCTGCGCATAGCCGACCTTGCCTAGCCGCGCCATCATGGCCGGCCGGGTGAAGGCCTCGGCGAGGAAGATCACGTCCGGATTCCGGGCGCGCACGTCGGCAATCAGCCATTGCCAGAACGGCAGCGGTTTGGTGTGCGGGTTGTCGACACGGAAGGTTTTCACGCCCTCCTCCACCCAGCCGATGATCACATCGCGCAGGGCCAGCCACAGGCTCGGCACCGCGTCGGGGGCGTAGAAGTCGACGTTGACGATGTCCTGGTACTTTTTCGGCGGGTTCTCGGCATAGCGGATGGTGCCGTCCGGGCGCCAGCTGAACCAGCCTGGGTGCTCCTTGAGCCAGGGGTGGTCCTGGGAGCACTGGATGGCGAAGTCGAGGGCGATCTCCAGGCCGTGCTCGGCAGCCGCAGCCACCAAGCGGCGGAAGTCGTCGCGGCTGCCCAGTTGCGGGTGAATCGCATCGTGGCCACCTTCGGCGCTGCCGATGGCGTAAGGGCTGCCCGGGTCGCCCGGCTGGGCCGTGAGTGCGTTGTTGCGGCCTTTGCGGTGTTGCATGCCAATGGGATGGATGGGCGGGAAGTACAGCACGTCGAAGCCCATGTCGCGGATCATCGGCAGGCGTTCATGCACATCGTTGAACGTGCCGTGGCGCTTGGGGTCGTCAGTGATCGAGCGTGGGAACAGCTCGTACCAGCTGGCAAACTGGGCTGCCGGGCGGTCGACATCAACGGGGAATTCACGGCTGCGGGCCAGGTAGCTGCGGTGTTCGGCCTCACTCATCAGGCGTGCGGTGGCCGGGTCGAGAAACAGCGCTACCTGGTCGTCGGTGCCGAGTGTGGCCAGGCGCTGCTGCGTGGCCTGTAGTTCATCACGCAGGGCGCCTTTGCACAGCTCAATGCCTTTGCCCAGCATCAACCGGCCCTCTTCCAGCTCCAGCGTGACCTCGACACCGGCGTGGTACTTTTTCTCCAGGTCGTGGCAATAGGTGGCGAAGGGGTCGACCCAGGCTTCGATGCTGAACAGGTGTGGGCCCAGCTCGGTGGGGGTGAATTCGGCCAGCCAAAGGTCGTTGCCCGGTGAGTGCATGGCCACGCAATGCCAGCGCCGGCTGTTGGCCTGCCGCCAGTTGAGCATCACCGCCAGGCGATCGTGACCATCGCAATAGACCTTGCTGCTGACCGCCACCGGCTGGCCGCTGATGGCCTTGGCGGCGAAGGTGCCGGCTTCGAGCACGGGTTGGGTGTCTTCGATCACGATACGCGGCGCCAGCAGCGCCTGGGACAGACTGATGGCCTGGTTTGCGTGATCATTCGCCGTGGGCACGCTTTCAAAGGGCTCGTTACGTGACATCGACCTTGCTCCCTCAGGCTGGTGGCGGTAAGGGTTCAGAGCCGGGCATACACGCGGGGTTCAAAAAAATTGAGCGAACGGCAGCTGCGCGAAGTCGAAGCCTGCAGCCCTCTTCATTCACCCACGCGAGGTCAGGCCATGAACATTCCCATTCCACCGGAAACCCCCGATCCCAACATCGACGACCCCAGCTTGCCGCCGCCCGTGCCGGAAGAAGAGCCGGACGAGTTGCCGATCAAGCCGACTGTGCCACCGACAGTGGGCGACCCGCCGAGTCAGGAGCCGCCGGTGAAAGCCTAAGGGTAGACCAGGTTTTTGCACTGGCAGGTATGCTCCCACAGGGACCGCGCGGCACCCTGTGGGGGTTTACCCGCGAAAGGGCCGGCACAGCCAGTACATCAACCCGCTGATACCGCCGAAATCTCCGCCACACTGATCTCCCGCATGCGGAACTTCTGCACCTTGCCCGTCACCGTCATCGGGTATTCGTCAACGAAACGGATATGCCGTGGCACCTTGAAGTGTGCGATGCGTGCCTTGCACCAGCCCAGCAGCTCTTCCACGGTGGCGCTGTGCCCAGGGTGCAACTTGATCCAGGCGACAATTTCTTCACCATAGCGGCTGCACGGAATGCCGATCACCTGCGCATCGGCCACCGCCGGGTGGGTGTAGAAGAACTCTTCCAGCTCACGCGGGTAAATGTTCTCACCGCCACGAATGATCATGTCCTTGTTGCGCCCAACGATGCGCACGTACCCGTGCGCGTCCATCACCGCCAGGTCGCCCGAGTGCATCCACCCCGCCGGGTCGATGGCGTCCGCCGTGGCTTGAGGGTTGTTCCAGTAACCCAGCATCACGCTGTAACCACGGGTGCACAGCTCGCCGATCTCACCGCGCGGGACGATGCAGCCGTCGGCGTCCACCAGTTTGTTCTCCAGCTGCGGCTGGGTGCGGCCGACGGTGGTCACGCGCAGCTCCAACTCATCATCGGGGCCGGTTTGCAGCGATACCGGGCTGGTTTCGGTCATGCCGTAGGCAATTTGCACTTCGGCCATGTGCATCTGGTCGATGACCCGGCGCATGACTTCGATCGGGCAAGTGGCACCGGCCATGATGCCGCTGCGCAGGGTCGACAGGTCCATTTGCGCACGCAAAGGGTGGTCGAGCATGGCGATGAACATGGTCGGCACGCCGTACAGGATGCTGGCACGCTCCTCGGCCACGGCGCGCAGGGTGAGCTCGGCGTCGAAGGCATCGTTGGGGTAGATCATGGTGCTGCCGTGGGTGATGCAACCGAGGTTGGCCATGACCATGCCGAAGCAGTGATACAGCGGCACCGGGATCACCATGCGGTCGTGCTCGGTCAGGCCCAGGCTTTCGCCGACCATGAAGCCGTTGTTGAGGATGTTGTAGTGGCTGAGCGTGGCGCCTTTGGGCGCGCCGGTGGTGCCGGAGGTGTACTGGATGTTCACCGGCTGGTCGAACTGCAGGCTTTGCTGACGAGCGGTATAGGCTTCTGTCGAGGTCTGTCCTGCCCTCTCAACCAGCGCTTGCCAAGGCAGGAAGCCGCCAGGCGGGTTGGCCGCCAGGCTGATGACCCCGCGCAACTCGGGCAGGCGCTCGCAGGCCAGTTCACCTGGCGTGGCACTGGCCAGTTCCGGCGCCAATTCCTGGACCATGGCGTGATAATCGGAGGTCTTGAAGGCATCGGCGCACACCAGCCAGCGGCAGCCGGACTGGCGCAACACGTATTCCAGTTCGCCCACGCGGTAGGCGGGGTTAATGTTGACGAGAATGGCGCCGACCTTGGCGCTGGCCAGCTGCAGGATGCACCACTGCGCGCAGTTGGGTGACCAGATGCCGACCCGGTCCCCAGTGTTGACGCCCAGGGCCATCAGGGCGCGGGCATGGGTATCGACCTGCTCGCCCAGCTGTCGCCAGCTGTAGCGCAACCCCTGATGACGCGACACCAGCGCCTCGCTGTCAGTACAGCGGGCCACCGTGGCATCGAAGGCCTGGCCGATGGTCTGGGTCAGCAAGGCTTGGTCCTGGCGACCGCGGGTATAGCTCGGTTGACTCATGGGTGTCCCTTCTTGTGGTTGTTCTGGGCACGGCTGAAGCAGCGGGAATACTCTGGCGCAGATTTACGTTTACGTAAAGGTGATGAGTAGATTGACAGTGATCGCATGCAGGTTTACGTTAACGTAAAGGTGATCAACAGCACCGGGCTTGCTGGCATGGCACCGACCCTGTGGGAGCGGGTTCACCCGCGAATGCGATCAGTCAGGCAATGACGGTGACCCTGCTGAAGCATTCGCGGGTGAACCCGCTCCCACAGGCCGGTGTAAAGGCCTTGAGCGACGGTGTAACCCAATTTCAAGAACAAGAAGGTGCCCCAGCATGCATTACCCCTCCCTGAACTTCGCCCTGGGCGAAACCATCGACATGCTCCGCGACCAGGTCCGCGCCTTCGTCGCGACCGAACTGGCCCCGCGCGCCGCACAAATCGACCACGATAACCTGTTCCCCGCCGACATGTGGCGCAAGTTCGGCGACATGGGCCTGCTGGGCATCACCGTGCCGGAAGAGTACGGCGGCGCCGGCCTGGGCTACCTGGCCCACGTGGTGTCGATGGAAGAAATCAGCCGTGGCTCGGCCTCGGTGGCCCTGTCGTACGGCGCCCACTCCAACCTGTGCGTCAATCAGATCAACCGCAACGGCACCCATGAGCAGAAGCTCAAGTACCTGCCCAAGCTGATCAGCGGCGAGCACATCGGCGCGCTGGCCATGAGCGAGCCCAATGCCGGCTCCGACGTCGTGTCGATGAAGCTGCGTGCCGAGAAGCGCGGCGATCATTATGTGCTCAACGGCAGCAAGACCTGGATCACCAACGGCCCCGACGCCAACACCTACGTGATCTATGCCAAGACCGAGCTGGACAAAGGCCCGCACGGCATCACCGCCTTCATCGTCGAACGTGACTGGAAAGGTTTCAGCCGCAGCAACAAGTTCGACAAACTGGGCATGCGCGGTTCCAACACCTGCGAGCTGTTCTTCGACAGTGTTGAAGTGCCGCAAGAGAACATTCTCGGCCAGCTCAACGGTGGCGTGCGCGTGCTGATGAGTGGCCTGGACTACGAGCGCGTGGTGCTGTCCGGCGGCCCGACCGGCATCATGCAAAGCTGCATGGACCTGGTGGTCCCCTACATTCATGACCGCAAGCAGTTCGGCCAGAGCATCGGCGAGTTCCAGCTGATCCAGGGCAAGATCGCCGACATGTACACCCAGCTCAATGCCAGCCGTGCCTACCTGTACGCCGTGGCCCAGGCCTGCGACCGTGGCGAGACCACCCGCAAGGACGCCGCCGGGGTCATCCTGTACACCGCCGAACGCGCCACGCAAATGGCCCTGGAGGCGATCCAGATTCTCGGTGGCAACGGCTACATCAACGAATTCCCGGCCGGTCGCCTGCTGCGCGACGCCAAGCTGTACGAAATCGGTGCCGGCACCAGCGAAATCCGCCGGATGCTGATCGGCCGCGAACTGTTCAACGAAACCCGCTGAACATAAAGGACGGGCGCACATGGCTACCTTGCACACCCAGATCAACCCGCGTTCGGCGGAGTTCGCCGGCAACAGCGCGGCCATGCTTGAACAGGTCCATGCCCTGCGCGGCCTGCTTGCCCAGGTGGCCCAGGGCGGCGGGCCCAAAGCCCAGGAGCGGCACACCTCACGCGGCAAGTTGCTGCCACGCGAGCGTATCGACCGCCTGCTGGACCCAGGCTCGCCGTTCCTCGAAATCGGCCAGTTGGCCGCTCATGAGGTGTACGGCGAAGACGTGCCGGCTGCGGGCGTGATAGCGGGTATCGGCCGCGTCGAAGGCGTGGAATGCATGATCGTGGCCAACGACGCCACGGTCAAAGGCGGTTCGTACTACCCGCTGACAGTGAAAAAGCACCTGCGCGCGCAGACCATCGCCCTGCAAAACCGCTTGCCATGCATTTACCTGGTGGACTCGGGCGGCGCCAACCTGCCACGCCAGGACGAAGTATTCCCGGACCGCGAACACTTCGGCCGGATCTTCTTCAACCAGGCCAACATGAGCGCGCAGGGCATCCCGCAGATCGCCGTGGTGATGGGGTCGTGCACCGCTGGCGGTGCGTATGTGCCGGCCATGGCCGACGAAGCGATCATGGTGCGCCAACAGGCAACGATCTTCCTCGCCGGCCCGCCGCTGGTAAAAGCCGCCACCGGTGAGGTGGTCAGCGCCGAAGACCTCGGCGGCGCCGATGTGCATTGCCGCACCAGCGGCGTGGCCGACCACTATGCCGACAACGACGAACACGCCCTGGCGATCGCCCGGCGCAGCGTGGCCAACCTTAACTGGCACAAACTGGGCAAGCTGCAGCGCCTGGCGCCGGTGGCGCCGCTGTATGCGGCCGACGAGCTGTATGGCGTGGTGCCGGCCGATGCCAAGCAACCGTTCGATGTACGTGAGGTGATCGCCCGGCTGGTCGATGGCTCGGTGTTCGATGAGTTCAAGGCGCTGTTCGGCACCACCCTGGTGTGCGGCTTCGCCCACCTGCATGGCTACCCGGTGGCGATTTTGGCCAACAACGGCATCCTGTTCGCCGAAGCCGCGCAAAAAGGCGCGCACTTCATCGAGCTGGCCTGCCAGCGCGGCATTCCGCTGCTGTTCCTGCAGAACATCACCGGCTTCATGGTCGGCAAGAAGTACGAAGAAGGCGGCATCGCCAAGCACGGTGCCAAGCTGGTGACCGCCGTGGCCTGCGCCCAGGTGCCCAAGTTCACGGTCATCATCGGCGGCAGCTTCGGCGCCGGCAACTATGGCATGTGCGGCCGCGCCTACGACCCGCGCTTCCTGTGGATGTGGCCCAATGCACGCATTGGCGTGATGGGCGCCGAACAGGCCGCAGGCGTGCTGGCCCAGGTCAAGCGCGAGCAAAGTGAGCGTAGCGGCCAGCCGTTCAGTGCCGAGGACGAGGCCAGGCTCAAGCAGCCGATCCTCGACCAGTACGAGCACCAGGGCCACCCTTACTACTCCAGCGCCCGCCTGTGGGACGACGGTGTCATCGACCCGGCACAAACCCGCGACGTGCTTGGCCTGGCGTTGTCTGCCGCGCTGAACGCGCCGATCGAACAGAGCCGCTTCGGCATTTTCCGGATGTGACCCATGAGCGATTTCAGCACCCTCGAAGTGATCCGCGACCCACGCGGTTTCGCCACCCTGTGGCTGAGCCGCGAGGACAAGAACAACGCCTTCAATGCGCAGATGATCCGCGAGCTGATCGTGGCCATCGACCAGTTGGCCGAAGACGCCAGCCTGCGCTTCGTGCTGCTGCGCGGCCGTGGCCGGCACTTCAGCGCCGGCGCCGACCTGGCCTGGATGCAGCAATCGGCGCAGCTGGATTTCAACACCAACCTGGATGATGCCCACGAACTGGGCGAACTGATGTACGCCCTGCACCGCCTCAAGGCCCCAACCCTGGCCGTGGTGCAAGGTGCAGCCTTTGGCGGCGCGCTGGGCCTGATCAGTTGCTGCGACATGGCCATTGGCGCCGAAGACGCCCAGCTGTGCCTGTCGGAAGTACGCATCGGCCTGGCCCCGGCAGTGATCAGCCCGTTCGTGGTCAAGGCGATCGGTGAACGCGCCGCGCGCCGCTATGCCCTCACTGCCGAGCGTTTCAGTGGCGTGCGGGCCCGCGAGCTGGGTTTGTTGGCCGAGGTGTATCCGGCCAGCGAACTGGACGCTCAGGTCGAAGCCTGGGTAACCAACCTGCTGCAGAACAGCCCGCAGGCGTTGCGCGCCACCAAGGACCTGCTGCGCGAAGTGGACGACGGCGAATTCAGCCCGGCCCTGCGGCGCTACTGCGAGAACACCATCGCCCGCATCCGCGTCAGCGCCGAAGGCCAGGAAGGCCTGCGCGCCTTCCTGGAAAAACGCCGCCCCGCCTGGCAAACCGATGACAAGAAGGAGCCGCGCCCATGAGCCGCCCCGTTTTGACCACCCTGCTGGTCGCCAACCGCGGCGAAATCGCCTGCCGGGTAATGCGCACCGCCAAGGCCATGGGCCTGACCACCGTCGCCGTGCACAGCGCCACCGACCGTGACGCCCGGCACAGCCGCGAAGCGGATATCCGCGTTGACCTGGGCGGCACCAAGGCCGCCGAAAGTTACCTGCTGGTCGACAAACTGCTGGCCGCCGCCAAGGCCAGTGGCGCCCAGGCCATCCACCCGGGCTATGGCTTCCTGTCCGAGAACGCAGGCTTCGCACGCGCCATAGAACAGGCCGGGCTGATCTTCCTCGGCCCACCGGCCAACGCCATCGATGCCATGGGCAGCAAGTCGGCAGCCAAGGCGCTGATGGAGGCTGCCGGGGTGCCGCTGGTGCCGGGCTACCACGGTGAAGGGCAGGACCTGGACACCTTCCGCGCCGCTGCCGAACGCATTGGCTACCCGGTGCTGCTCAAGGCCAGTGCCGGCGGCGGCGGCAAGGGCATGAAAGTGGTCGAGGAAGAAAGCCAGCTGGCCGACGCCCTGGCTTCGGCCCAGCGTGAAGCCCAGTCGTCGTTCGGCGATGCGCGCATGCTGGTTGAAAAGTACGTGCTCAAGCCGCGCCACGTAGAGATCCAGGTGTTCGCCGACCAGCACGGCAACTGCCTGTACCTCAACGAACGCGACTGCTCCATTCAGCGCCGCCACCAGAAAGTGGTCGAAGAAGCCCCAGCCCCTGGCTTGTCGCCTGAACTGCGCCGGGCCATGGGTGAGGCTGCGGTGCGTGCCGCCCAGGCCATCGGCTACGTGGGTGCCGGCACGGTCGAGTTCCTGCTCGACGCCCGTGGCGAGTTCTTCTTCATGGAAATGAACACCCGCCTGCAGGTGGAACACCCGGTCACCGAGGCCATCACCGGTCTGGACCTGGTGGCCTGGCAGATTCGCGTGGCCTGCGGTGAGGCGTTGCCGATTACCCAGGAACAGGTGCCGCTGATCGGCCATGCCATCGAAGTGCGCTTGTATGCCGAAGACCCGGCCAACGAATTCCTGCCGGCGACCGGCAAGCTGGCGCTGTACCGTGAGTCGGCGCCGGGTGAAGGCCGGCGGGTGGACAGCGGGGTCGGTGAAGGTGACGTGGTATCGCCGTTCTACGACCCGATGCTGGGCAAGCTGATCGCCTGGGGCGAAGACCGCGAACAGGCACGCCTGCGCTTGCTGGCCATGCTCGACGAGTTCGCCATTGGCGGGCTGAAGACCAACATCGCCTTCCTGCGCCGCATTCTGGCCCACCCGGCATTTGCTGAAGCTGAGTTGGATACCGGCTTCATTCCGCGCCACCAGGAGGTGTTGCTACCAGCGCCAAACGCACTGCCGGCCAGCTTCTGGGAAGCCGCAGCCGAAGCCTGGCTGCAAGGCCAGGCCGGGCATCAGCGTGATGACGACCGCCGTTCGCCGTGGGGTGAGCGCAACGGTTTGCGCCTGGGCCTGCCCGCACGCACCAGCCTGCACCTGGTAAGCAGTGGCCAGGACCAGGCGGTTGCCCTGGAGCGCAGCGCTACGTCCACCTACCAGCTGGAGGGCGAACAGCTGGTGCATGATCAGGCCGGTGTGCGCCGCCAGCACCTGGCGATCCGCCGGGGTGGCACGCTTTACCTGCACTGGGATGGCGAGATGCACGCCATCGAGGCCTTCGACCCGATTGCCGAAGCCGAGGCCAGCCACAGCCATCAGGGCGGCTTGGGCGCGCCCATGAACGGCAGCATCGTGCGGGTATTGGTCGAGCCAGGGCAAGTGGTAGAAGCAGGTGCCGCGCTGGTGGTGCTGGAGGCCATGAAGATGGAGCACAGCATTCGTGCGCCACATGGCGGGACGGTGAAGGCGCTGTTCTGCCAGGAAGGGGATATGGTCAGCGAAGGGACAGTGCTGGTCGAGCTGACAGAGTGAGGTCAGCGGGGGCTGCGTTGCAGCCCCTTCATTCTAGAAGGCACCGTGCACTCGCACGACCACTCCAAGAAACTCGCAACCTTCTTCACAGAGCAGCGTCGGGTAGTTGTTATTGAGGGCCTTCAGGTACCGCTGCCCGCCGTCCTCAGCCAACTCGCGAAAAATCGCCGGTTTGCCCGGCTGACGAGCGATAACCAAACGCCCCCCCTCAACTTCCACCCCAGGATCAACCAGCATCCGCATGCCCTGTGGCACACTGCGACCACTGACGGCGCTCATCGCGTCGTTCTCAACTGTCAGCCAGAATGCTTTGCCTTGGGCCAGGTAATCCGTCTGTTCGAACACGCTGGGCTCCTCAACATCTGTAGCACCCAACTCACTCCAGTCCTTGACCGGGTAGCGGAAACACACGATGTACTGCATGAGGTCCAGGTCGTCCTCGGCATCATCCACCCCGTAGGCGCCACGGTCCTCGCCAACCTGGCCCTGAATGCGCAGCTGCAGGCTGACGTTGTAATGGGGCATGCCAATCTCGACAAACGTGCGGTTCATCGACTCGATTTTCGGCTGACGCCGCTTGTTCACCCAATGCCCCACACTGCCTTGAGACACACCAACGCGCTCGGCAAGCTGCTCCTGGGTAAGCCCTAGCTCCTCCATCCGGTCACGGACGAGGGCAATCCATTTATCCATATTCATCGCTGGCACGATACGGGCTGCCCTGAACCGCTCAATAAACATTCAGTATTATTTATCAAAGGGCGCAAAAATACTTCAGGTATTAGTATTGGTTTCACCCCTACCTTTACTGGCTCTAGCAGGTATCAGGATGAAACCACCGAAAAACGACGAAACAGATCTCGACAGCGAAGCCGCCCGCCGCGCCCTCGACTACTACCTCAACCCCAACCCGCCACGCCCCACGCTGGACAACAAGATCTGGACCTTGCACGAGGGCGTAACCGGCGACCAGGCCCAGGAGCACGCCATCGCCCTGCTGCGCTGCGCTGCCGCCACCGCGCAGGAAACAGCCACCCACCAGCACGGCAGCCAGCGCGAGCTGACCTTCGCCTTGATGCACATGATGGACATGGCCCGCGCGCTGCTGGAGCACAAACGCGCCGCCGATCCGGACTATTGAGTAAAAAAGAAGGGAGAGAACGTGATAGCCGCGTAACGGCAAAGGCCCCGATTGCCGGGACAAGGAAGCGCATCGGTAAAACTTTTTTACCGAAAGGACGAAAATTCATTTGACTGGCAAATGATAACGATTATTATTGCACTCAGCTGATCGCGAGATCCGCTGGATAACCTGGAGCTTAGGTCGCTCTCAGATTATCTCCTCATCAGGCTAATCACGGTTTTTGACCCGGCTTTTTGCCGGGTCTTTTTTTTGGTTCTTCAGGCTAATGAAGATCGTGATGGCGCGCATGATAGCAAAGGTGTTTCAGGGCGTGAACGCTCATTACAAAACTTTGCGGAATCAGCAGTTGAGAATCAATCTCGTTTAATCTACGCTGATCACGCATCAAGGAAGATGCCCCCATCCCCTCCCCTTTGTAAAGCAAGGAGCTGTCCATGACCCGTCTGCTACTGCCCCTTGAGCACCCAGGCCCAGTTGCCGAACAGGATGCCGACCACGCCCTGCTGCATGCCCTGAAGCGGCTGCCCCGGCGCGTACAGCAAGTGTTCCTGCTCAACCGCCTCGATCAACTGGACTTCGCCAGCATCGCCGCCCGCCTCGACCTGCCATTGGCCAGTATCGAGCGGCACATGGACCAGGCGTTGCAGGCCGGCCGCTCGCGCCGGGACGTGCTGGCAAGTGTTGCCGGGCAATGGTATGTGCGCTTGCAAAGCCCACAGGTGACGGCGTGCGAGCGGATCGACTTTCGTCGCTGGCTGGACGCGGACACCGCGAACCTTCAAGCGTTTCACGAAACAGAACTGCGCTGGCGCAGCCTGCTGGCACCGGCTCGGCAGCTTGGCCATGACGGCTGGTATCGTCAAGGCCGAGCAGCGCTGTCGCTGGGTGGTTGTTCGATTGCGGTCGTGCTTGGTGTGGCGGCGTTGGTGCTGTTTGGTTTCTGGGCCTGATGAATGCCCCAGCCAACCGCCGCTACAACCATCCATCAAGCCTGTTTATCGGTGCAGGACAATGGCGCTACGTTGATCGTGCCAGGTATGGCCGAGTTGTCTCTGGTCTGTGCTGATCTCCAGCGGCGCGGGATACCTACCTTGGATATCAATGAAATCTACGCCACCTTCGCCACCCGGGGGCCGGGTAATCCGCGTGTTCTGCCGTTTAAACTCGGAATCTTAGGCGGGGTGGGTCCCGCTGCAACTGTCGATTTCATGGGGAAAGTCGTTGCGAATACCCCTGCGGGATGCGATCAGGACCACATCAAAATGGTTGTTGAGCAAAACCCACAGATTTCGGATCGTACGGCTAACCTGCTGCGTGGAGAGCGGGTACGCTCAACGACCTCATCTGCCAGCAAGGCAGAGGTTTGAGCGATCACGCGAGGGCGACCGTTGATGATTTTCGAGCCGAAAGCGACCAGCTCTTTGGACTCATCCTTGCTCAGGTACACATGCATTCCGGTTCCGGAGCTCAGCACAAAACCATGAACACCGGCCGCAATGTAACGCTCAATCAGCGCTTCGAATCCCGCATAGTCGATTTTGCCTTGGGCGTCGAACGGCGTGGTGATGGCAAGGTTGACACCGGAAAAATTGAATGCCGGCCCTGCGGGTTACACGCCTGCAACAGCGAGGGAGGAGGGATTGAAAAAACGCAGGCATAAAAAAAGAGGCCTTTCGGCCTCTTCTTTTTGATCCCAGCGACGCACTGAGGATCGAATTTGGAGCGGGAAACGAGACTCGAACTCGCGACCCCGACCTTGGCAAGGTCGTGCTCTACCAACTGAGCTATTCCCGCGTCGTGATGGGTGCCATTCTAGCGATTTCTAAAACAGCGTCAACCCCTTGATTCAAAAAAACTTTTATTTCTGCTCCGAACCTTCGCGCAGGTGCGGCCAGGCGGCCAGCAGGTAGTGCACCATCGACCACAGCGTCAGCCCCGCCGCCACCAGCAGCAGCCCGTAACCCAGGATGACCCAGAAAGTCACCGCCGGTGGGTTGGCCAGCAGAATCACCAGTGCCAGCATCTGCGCTGCCGTCTTCCACTTGCCAAGGTTGGACACCGCCACATGCGCGCGTGCGCCCAGCTCGGCCATCCACTCGCGCAGTGCCGACACCACGATTTCGCGGCCGATGATGACTGCAGCCGGCAGGGTCAGCCAGAAGTTGGCGTGAGTATGCACCAGCAGCACCAGGGCCACGGCCACCATCAGTTTGTCGGCCACCGGGTCCAGGAAGGCACCGAACGGCGTGCTCTGCTGCAGGCGACGCGCCAGGTAACCGTCCAGCCAGTCGGTGGCAGCGGCAACGGCGAACACGCTGCTGGCGGCCATGTAGCTCCAGTGATAGGGCACATAGAACAGCAGGATGAAGATCGGGATGAGCAGGACGCGTAGAACGGTGAGCAGGTTTGGAATATTCATCGGTACGACTGGCTGCAAGTTGAGCCCGGCATTCTACTCGCTATGCAGGCTGGCATAAATTGATTCGGCAAGCTTTTTACTGATGCCGGGGGCTTTGGCGATTTCATCGATACTGGCGCGGTTGAGCTCTTGCAGGCCACCGAAATGTTTCAGCAGGTCACGGCGGCGCTTCGGCCCTACCCCGGCCACATCTTCAAGGCTGGAGACCCGACGGGCCTTGCCACGACGGGCGCGGTGACCGGTGATGGCAAAACGGTGGGCTTCATCGCGGATCTGCTGGATCAGGTGCAGTGCGGCAGAATCGCCCTTGAGGGTAAATTCGTGGTGCACGTCGTTCAGATAAAGGGTCTCGAAGCCTGCCTTGCGGGTGACGCCTTTGGCCACGCCTAGCAGGGTCAGGTCGTTGAAGCCCAATTCCTGCATCACATCGCGTGCCATGTTCAGCTGGCCCTTGCCGCCGTCCACCAGCAACACATCGGGCAGCTTGCCCTCGCCGTCCCTGATACGCCCGTAGCGGCGAGTCAGCGCCTGATGCATGGCGGCATAGTCATCACCGCCGGTAATGCCTTCGATGTTGAACCGACGGTAATCGGACTTCAGCGGGCCTTCGGGGCCGAACACCACGCAACTGGCCACGGTGGCTTCGCCGCTGGAATGGCTGATGTCGTAGCACTCCAGACGCTGCGGCACTTCATCCAGGCCCAGCACTTCGGCCAGGGCCTCGAAGCGGGCAGCCATGTGCTGGCGGTTGGCCAGGCGGGCGTTGAGCGCCTGCTCGGCGTTGGTCACGGCCAGCTGCTGCCAGCGGGCGCGTGTGCCGCGCACCCGGTGGCTGATGGTCAGCTCGCGGCCACGCAGCGTGTGCAGCGCTTCGGTGATGGCTTCGAAGTCTTCGTGAACCACGTTGACGATCAACTCGCCCGGCAGTTCGCGCTCTGCGTTGCCCAGGTAGTACTGGGAAAGGAATGCGGCCATGACCTCGGCCACCTCTTCCTCGATACCCACCTGCGGGAAAAAGTTCTTGCTGCCCAGTACTCGCCCACCGCGCACGCTGATCAGGTGCACACAGGCGCCACCCGGGTTGACGAAAGCGGCGATGACGTCGACGTCGCCACTGCCACCTTCTATGTACTGCTGGTCCTGCACGCGCCGCAACAGGGCGATCTGGTCACGCAGTTCGGCAGCTTTCTCGAAATTGAGGGCCATGGCGGCCGTTTCCATCTCGGCATTCAATTCGTTGCCCAACTGCTGGCTACGCCCTTCCAGGAACATGACCGAGTGGCGCACATCCTCCGCATATTCCTCGGCAGTCACCAACCCGGTGCAGGGCCCTTTGCAGCGTTTGATCTGGTACTGCAGGCAAGGCCGGGTGCGGTTTGCGTAATAGCTGTCCTCGCACTGGCGCACGGAAAAGGCCTTTTGCAGCAAGCTGAGGCTTTCGCGAATGGCACCGGCGCTGGGGTACGGGCCGAAGTAGCGGCCCTTGGCCTTTTTCGCCCCACGGTGAATGCCCAGCCGTGGGAACTCGCCATCGGACAGGAACACATAGGGGTAGGATTTGTCGTCGCGCAGGAGGATGTTGTAGGGCGGGCGCCACTCCTTGATCAGGTTCTGTTCCAGCAGCAACGCCTCGGTTTCGTTGGCGGTGATGGTGGTTTCGACCTGCGCAATGCGCGCTACCAGCGCGGCAGTCTTGGGCGCCAGGCCAGTCTTGCGGAAATAGCTGGCCAGGCGCTTCTTGAGGTTCTTGGCCTTGCCCACGTAAAGCAGCCGGGCTTCGGCATCGAACATCCGGTAAACGCCCGGCCGCCCACTGCAGGTCGCCAGGAATGCGCTGGCATCAAACACTTGAGACATGAGGTTTACAGGCTTGCGTCGACCATACCGTGGCGAACGGCCAGCAAGGTCAGTTCGACGTCGCTGGTGACCGAGAGTTTTTCAAAGATCCGATAACGGTAAGTATTGACGGTCTTGGGCGAGAGGCACAACTTGTCAGAGATGATCTGCACTTTCTGGCAGCCGACGATCATCAGGGCAATCTGGATTTCCCGTTCGGACAACGCGTCAAACGGCGAACCCTGCGGCTGAAACGGTTTCAGTGCCAACTGCTGGGCGATCTGCGGGCTGATATAGCGTTGGCCGGCAAAGGCCAGCCGAATAGCCTGGACCATTTCATCAAGGCCTGCCCCCTTGGTCAGATAGCCGGCAGCGCCGGCCTGCAGCAAGCGCGTGGGGAACGGGTCTTCCTCGCACACCGTCACGGCGACTACCTTGATGTCCGGATGGCTGCGCAGCAATTTGCGGGTAGCCTCCAGGCCACCGATGCCGGGCATTTTCACGTCCATCAGCACCACATCCGGCTTGAGCTCACGGGCCAGTTTGAGCGCCGACTCGCCCGAGTCCCCCTCACCCACTACCTGCAGGCCGTCGATGTCGGCGAGCATGCGCGTAATACCGGTTCGTACCAGATCGTGATCATCGACCACTAAGACCCTAATCAAGCACACACCTCGTCAGCAGGGCGATTGGATCCCGCCACCTTAACAAAATTTTTCACAGTGGGCCTAACGCATTGATTCCGTCAGAAACACCTGATGCTTAACGGGCAGAGGCCTCGCTGTTTTCCGGGGTTTCCCGTTGCTGGACAAACGCCCCAACAGGTGCCAAATCGCCGCCTGATCCTCGAACGGCAGTTGGCGGAATGCCTCCAGCAAACCGGGCTCATCCGTACTCAAACCTTCGAGCGGTACAGGGGTGCGTGTACCGCAAAGCACATACAGCGCATCCACCCCCCTGACAGCCAACGCGGCCAGGTAATCGATCCGAGGGGTACGCTCACCGCTTTCATACTTGCCCTGAGCATTGGGCTCGACACCGCCGATATCGCCAAAAACTCGCTGGGTCATGCCCAGTCGTTCGCGCTCTTCCCGCAGCCGCGGACCGATTCCATTCATTGGAGTTTCTCCTCTTCCTTGATATCCCTGGTGCCCGGCCCACCCTCTGCAGACAGCCCTAGGCACGTGGATCCACTATGCACATGCTCTTGGACCGCGACAAGCCATCATTGGGCCATTAGTTGATGGCGCGCTGCATACGCACAAAGCAATCGTCTTTTCCCATTTCAACGAAACCGTGGCGCTGATACAGCTGACGGGCCGGGTTGCTGCGAAACACCATTAGCCGCAGCAGCGGCAGGCGCCGCTGCCTGGCCCAGAGCGCCAACTGCTCCAATACCCAGCTGCCGACCCCGCGCCCACGGTGCTCGGGCAACAGGTGCAACTCGCGGATGAACAACGCCTGGCGGTCATGGCTGAGGCTGCAGAAACCCAATAGGGTGTCGCCTTCGGTCACCAGCCACTGCTCGCGCCAGCCCCAGGCCTCGTCGAAGGCTTCTTCGATCCACAACAGGTCGTATTCGCGGTAGTACGGCAACATCGCGCGGCGCGTGAGGTCGCGGGCGAAGGTGCAGTGGCGGTCGCTGGCGGGGGTTAACTGTAAAGGCATCGCATTTCGCTCATCGGGGATGACACACGGTCGCACAAACACCGCCCCTGCGGATACGCATCGCGTTTTTTCGTAGCGAATCGTCGCACGACCCTGCCATTACCGTTTGTCTTGAGACTAGACAATTCATTGATCGAGGTCACGGCCGGGTTACGAATTGTTTCTATGCTCAAGGCCTTCGGCACCCACGCCCAACGCCAACCGGAGCACCCATGGCAACCCCGCCACTGGCCAGCCAGCCGCAACTGGCCCAGCGCGACTCCCGCCTGCAGCTTGCCCACACGCCAGGGCGCGCCACCCTCGTGTTGTTCTTCGGCCTGCTACTGGCCGGCATTGCCTATACCGTCTGGAGCCTGAAACAGGATGTGACGGCCAGCGGCACGGTGATCACCACGGTCACACCGTTCCTTCTACTGGGCCTGGCGCTGCTGATTGCCCTGGGCTTTGAATTCGTCAATGGCTTTCATGACACCGCCAATGCCGTCGCCACGGTCATCTACACCCACTCGCTGCCGGCACCGGTGGCGGTTGTCTGGTCCGGGTTTTGCAACTTCCTTGGCGTGTTGCTTTCCAGCGGCGCGGTGGCGTTCGGCATCATTGCCCTGCTGCCGGTGGAGCTGATTTTGCAGGTCGGCTCCTCGGCCGGCTTTGCCATGGTCTTCGCCCTGCTGCTGGCAGCCATCATCTGGAACCTCGGCACCTGGTGGCTGGGCCTGCCGGCATCGTCCTCCCACACGCTGATCGGCTCGATCATCGGCGTGGGTGTGGCCAACGCGCTGATGCATGGGCGTGACGGCACCAGTGGCGTGGACTGGGCCCAAGCCAGCAAAGTCGGCTATGCCTTGCTGTTCTCACCCCTGATCGGCTTTGCCTGCGCGGCCTTGTTGCTGGTGGCGTTGCGTGCACTGGTCAAGCGCAAGGACCTGTATCAGGCGCCGGAAGGCCGCACCCTCCCTCCGTGGTGGATCCGCAGCGTCCTGATCCTCACCTGCACCGGCGTATCCTTTGCCCATGGCTCCAACGACGGCCAAAAAGGCATGGGCCTGATCATGCTGATCCTGGTCGGCACCCTGCCCATGGCCTATGCCCTGAACAAGACCATGCCCAACGAACAGGCTTTGCAGTTTTCGGCCATCGCCGAAGTAACCCGCCAGGCGCTGGTGCGCAGCCACCCGCAAGCGGCCCCGGCCGACCCACGCCAGGTACTGACCTTGTTCATTGCCGAGCCCACGGCCAGCCCGCAACTGGTACCGGCACTCGCGGCGCTGACCGGGATGATCGGCGACCAGGTCAAAGGCTATGGCTCGCTCAAGCGCGTGCCGGCCGAAGCCATGGCCAATGTGCGCAACGACATGTACCTGACCAGCGAAGCCATTCGCCTGATCGAAAAAAAACACCTGGTGGCATTCGATGCTGACACCCGAAGCCATGTAGAACTGTTCAAGGCACAGCTGGACGATGCCACCCGCTACATTCCACTGTGGGTGAAGGTGGTCGTGGCCATCGCGCTGGGGCTGGGCACCATGGTTGGCTGGCGGCGTATCGTGGTGACGGTGGGCGAGAAGATCGGTAAGGCCCACCTGAGCTATGCCCAGGGCGCCTCGGCTGAAGTGGTTGCGATGTGCACCATCGGCGCGGCGGACATGTTCGGGTTGCCGGTTTCGACCACCCATGTGCTGAGCTCTGGTGTAGCCGGCACCATGGTCGCCAACGGCTCAGGCATTCAGAAACGCACACTGATCAACCTGCTGATGGCCTGGGTGCTGACCCTGCCGGCAGCCATGGTGCTGGCAGGGTCGTTGTACTGGTTGTTGAACCAGGTCTTCTAGGTCTGTCAGGCGGGAATCTTCAGGCCGCGCTGCACGGCTGGCCGTTCAAGGAAGGCCGCCAGTACCCGTTGCACTTCCTTGAACTGATCAAAGCCTACCAACTCCCGCGCGTTGTAACGCTCCACCAGGTTGCGTACCCACGGGAAGATGGCGATGTCGGCGATGCTGTATTCGTCAACCATCCACTTCCGCCCTTTCAGGTGCCGATCCAGCACACCCAGCAGCCGTTTGGACTCGTTGACATAGCGATCACGCGGACGCTTGTCTTCATATTCCTTGCCAGCAAAGAAGTGGAAAAAGCCGACCTGGCCGAACATCGGCCCGATGCCGCCCATCTGGAACATCAGCCACTGCAGGGTCTGGTAACGCTGGGCAGGGTCCTGGCTGAGCAGTTGGCCGCTTTTCTCCGCCAGGTACTGCAGGATCGCCCCTGACTCGAACAACGGCAGCGGCTGACCACCCGGCCCGTGGGGGTCGAGAATGACCGGGATCTTGTTATTCGCGCTGAGCGAAATGAACTCGGGGCTCAACTGGTCATCGTTGTCAAAACTGACCTTGTGCGCCTCGTAGGCCAGGCCGACTTCTTCGAGCATGATCGACACCTTGACGCCGTTGGGTGTCGGCAGGGAATAGAGCTGCAACCGCTCAGGGTATTTCGCAGGCCATTTGCGAGTAATGGGAAACAAGCTCAAATTAGTCATGGTCGGTCCCTGGGTTCATAGGAAAGAACACTCTATGTTTAACCATGAACGCTGGCTATTGCTGAAACGTTGTTGATCAAGAATGGCGCGGCGTTCAGCCGCGCCTGGTCTAGGCATCAATAGCGTGGTACGACTGACTCTCCAGCGTGGGAAATAATTACCTCTGCTCGAAACGGCTGTAGGCAGATTCAGCTAACCGGTTAGTCGAACTTACCCGCGAGCGGCGCGGAGGCCGCCTCCAGTCTCATGCATCAGAACTTTGCATGTGCCTTGAACTTGAGCTTTTCGGTGTCGACACGCACGAACACCGAGTCGGCGGTCACGGTCAGCACATCGTCGGCCCAGACTTCGCAGATCACCCGGCTCTTGCGCCCCACGTCCCCTTCCACACGCGCCTTGAGCAACAGCTCGACGCCCATGGGCGTGGGTTTCAGGTAGGTCAGGTTGAGCGTACCCGTGACGCAGTCGATGCGCGGCAGGCTGCCCGGCTCGCGGCCTTCATTGCGGTAGTGGTAAGCCATGGCCGTCCAGTTGGAATGACAGTCGACCAGCATCGCCAGCAGGCCGCCGTAAACCAGGCCGGGCCAGCCGATGAAGGTGCTGTCGGGCGCATGGCGGCATATCAGATGAACGTCGTCGGCGTCCCAGTGGCTTTGCAGGTGCAGCCCGCTGGGGTGGGAGCACCCGCAGCCATAACACGTGCCATCGGGTGCCGCGAGGGCCTGGAGGGAAAGGGCTTGATCGTTCATACGCTTCCTGTGCTTATTGAAATGGGGGCGCGCAACGCCCCCCATTAAAGCAGAAACATCAGGCCGTCTGGGCAACCACCTTGGCACGCCGCTGGGTCAGCGAAACCAGCAGGATGAACAGGGTTACGCCAGCAGTCATCAGGGTTTCGTAGCGGTAGGCATCGCTGAACAGCATGTAGCCCAGCACCATGACGATGGTGCCGATCACCAGCCAGGTCAGCCACGGGAACAGCCACATCTTCAGTTCCAGCGGACGCCCTTCACGCTCGGCACGGGCACGCATGCGCAGTTGCGACACGGCAATCACCAGGTACACCAGCAAGGCAATGGCGCCGGTGGTGGACAGCAGGAAGCCGAACACCTTGCCTGGGAACACATAGTTGACGAAGCAACCGGCAAAGCCTGCCAGGGTAGAGAAGATCACCGCCACGGTCGGTACGCCGGAGCCGGAGATGCGCTTGGTAACGCTCAGAGCCTGACCACGGGCACCCAGCGAATAGAGCATGCGCGACGCGGTATACAGCCCCGAGTTCATGCAACTGGTCACCGCTACCAGCACCACCAGGTCAACCAGCAGTTTGGCACCCGGCACGTTCAGCACCTCCAGTACGCGCTGGAACGAACCGACCGCCTTCAGTTCAGGATCATTCCAGGCCACCAGCGACACCACCAGGAAAATCGACGCCAGATAGAAGATGGCGATGCGGTACACCACCAGGTTGGTGGCACGGCGGATCTTGTCTTTCGGGTTGGCGGTTTCGTCAGCGGCAATGGTGACGATTTCGGCACCGAAGAACGAGAAGATGGTGATCAGTACACCACCCAGCACGGTCCCGAAGCCGTTGGGCATGAAGCCGCCGTTGTCCCACAGTCGGCTGACCCCGGACACTTCGGCCAGCGGCCAGAAGCCGAACACGGCCAAGGTGCAGACCACGATGAAGGCAATGATCGCCACCACCTTGACCAGGGCGAACCAGTACTCGAAGGCACCGAAGTTCTTCACGCTGATCAGGTTGGTGCACGACAGCACCAGCATGATGAGGAAGGCGAACAGCCACGATGGCACCCAAGGGAAGTAGGCATGCAGGATGTCCGCACCGGCAATGGCCTCGACCGGAATGATCAGCACCCAGAACCACCAGTACAGCCAACCGATGGTAAAGCCCGCCCATGGGCCAATGGCTTCTGAGGCATAGGTGGAAAACGAGCCACTGTTGGGGTTGGCGATGGCCATTTCGCCCAGCATGCGCATCACCAGCAAGACCAGCAGGCCGGTCATGGCGTAGGAGATCAGGATGGCCGGGCCGGCGGTGGCGATGGCGTTGGAGGAGCCGATGAACAGCCCGGCGCCGATGATGCCCGCAATGGAAATCATGGAAACCTGACGGGAGGTCAGGCCGTGTTGCAGGGAACGCTGTTTCTTGTTGTCTTGCGAAGCCATGAAGAACCCTCTAATGGGTCGGCCGCAGCGAGGCGGCTGAAGGTCGGAGCAGAATTCTTTTAAATTTCTGATAGTCGTTGTTGTTGTTTTTGCAGATGCCGGAAGCGGGTACTGACCTCCTCTTCGCATGACCGGTTGTAATCGTTGATCCAGGTCAGTATTAATCTATAGGCCGGGGTCAACAAACGACCTTTTCGAACCACATGATTCCGCTTTGGAATGAACTTCTTCCTTTTTTGCTCGGTATTTGCCCGTCATGTCCAAACGCCTGATGCCTTCGACCACCGCCCTTCAGTGCTTCGAAGCGGCCGCCCGCCACCTCAGCTTCACCCGCGCGGCGCAGGAACTGCACCTGACCCAGAGCGCCGTCAGCAAGCAGGTGGCGCAGCTTGAGGACATGCTCTCGCACTCGCTGTTCCAGCGCATTCGCCGCCGCCTGCACCTGACCCCGGCCGGCGCGCTGTACCTCACCGAAGTGAACAAGATCCTCACCCAGATCGACATTTCCAGCCGCTACATCCTCAGCTACGGCGATGAAACCGAAGTGCTGCGCATCGCCACCCAACCCACCTTCGGCGCCCGCTGGCTGGTGCCCAGACTCAAGGGTTTTGGCGACCGCTACCCACGCATCCACCTGGACGTGCGCAACGAACTGGAGCCCTTCGACCTGGTACAGGCCAAGGCAGACATCGCGTTTTTCTTCGGCCAGGGCACCTGGCCCGGGGCAACCTGCATCGAGCTGTTCAGCGAAGAAGTGGTGCCGGTGTGCAGCCCGCAGCTGCTGGCCAATCACCGCTTCGACAGTGCCCAGACGTTGACCGAGCACCGGCTGCTGCAATGCGTGTCGCGACCGGAGGCCTGGCACGAATGGTTTCTGGGGCTGGGGCTGCATAGCCAGAACAGCTACCACGGGCCGCGTTTCGACACGTTCTACCTGTGCATTCGCGCAGCAATTTCAGGCTGCGGTATCGCCCTGATTCCGCGCTACCTGGTGGCAGAGGAACTGAGCGAGGGCAAGCTGGTTGTGGCCTGGGACCACCCGGTGGCGAGCAATGGCCGGCACTTCATCGCCCATGCCGAGCACGCGGCCGAAGTGCCCAAGATCCGGGCCTTTGTGCAGTGGATTCGGGAGCGGGTGGCTGAGGGGGATTGATGACTCTTGCCGGCGATAGGGCCGGAATGGCAGATGCAAAAACCAGCCAGATCACGAATCCACGGAATGACCGCAATCGAATAATTCGTTTGCGGTATAACCCGCCAACACGCTTGGATAATAAGAAACTCGAACAAGGTCCCGCGTGCCCATGAACCAGGAAAGTATCAGCCAATCCATTGCCATCGTTCACCCGATCACACTTTCCCATGGCCGTAATGCCGAAGTCTGGGACACCGACGGCAAACGTTACATCGACTTCGTCGGTGGTATCGGTGTGCTCAACCTGGGCCACTGCAACCCCGCCGTGGTCGAGGCGATCCAGACCCAGGCCACCCGCCTGACCCACTACGCCTTCAACGCCGCCCCACACGGCCCATACCTGGCACTGATGGACCAACTGAGCGAGTTCGTGCCCGTCAGCTACCCATTGGCCGGCATGCTCACCAACAGCGGTGCGGAAGCGGCCGAAAACGCCCTGAAAGTTGCCCGCGGCGCCACCGGCAAGCGGGCCATCATCGCCTTCGACGGCGGCTTCCACGGCCGCACCCTGGCCACCCTGAACCTCAACGGCAAGGTCGCCCCGTACAAACAGCGGGTCGGTGAACTGCCTGGGCCGGTGTACCACCTGCCCTACCCCAGCGCCGACACCGGCGTAACCTGCGAGCAGGCGCTCAAGGCCATGGACCGCCTGTTCAGCGTCGAACTGGCTGTGGAAGACGTGGCAGCGTTCATTTTCGAGCCGGTGCAGGGTGAAGGCGGCTTCCTCGCCCTTGACCCCGCCTTCGCCCAGGCCCTGCGCCGCTTCTGCGACGAGCGCGGCATCCTGATCATCATCGACGAAATCCAGTCGGGCTTCGGCCGCACCGGCCAACGCTTCGCCTTCCCACGCCTTGGCATCGAGCCCGACCTGTTGCTGCTGGCCAAGAGCATTGCCGGCGGTATGCCACTGGGTGCGGTGGTCGGGCGCAAGGAATTGATGGCAGCCCTGCCCAAGGGCGGCCTGGGCGGCACCTATTCGGGCAACCCGGTTGCTTGTGCGGCGGCGCTGGCCAGCCTGGCGCAGATGACCGACGAGAACATCGCCACCTGGGGTGAGCGCCAGGAGCAGGCCATCGTCAGCCGCCACCAGCGCTGGCAGGCCTCAGGCCTGTGCCCGTTCATCGGCCGCCTGACCGGCGTGGGCGCCATGCGTGGCATCGAGTTCGTCAATGCCGATGGCAGCCCGGCGCCGGCACAACTGGCCAAGGTGATGGACGCCGCGCGGGCCAAGGGCTTGTTACTGATGCCCAGCGGCAAGGCACGGCACATCATCCGCCTGTTGGCACCACTGACCATCGAGGCCGAGGTGCTCGAAGAAGGCCTGGATATCCTCGAGCAGTGCCTGGCCGAGCTGAACTGAGGCTTACAGCCCCAGTTCTTGCGGGGTGAGCATGTCGGACTCGAAGGCAATCCAGCCGCCTTCGAGTTCGGCATGGCCGTTGACGATCGGGCCGTAGTAGGTCAGGCCGTTCTCCAGGGTCACGCAAATGTGCGTGGCCGATTTCTCGGGGGCTGCGAGCGTACCGACGAAATGCACTTTCTTCAGGGTTTCGGTCACCGCTTCCAGGCCAACGCGCATGTTGGGGTTTTCCGAGGCCTCGGCATCGCCGCCACGGTCTTCGGCGCTGATGGTCACGGTGGCGATGTACGGGTACTTGGTGCTCAAGCGGGGTTACCTCAGTGGGTGTTTAGGCGTATGGGCGCGTAGAGTACGGCAGGCGGTCCCGGTTGTCTCTACAGGTGATCTGAATGCCCCGATCTGTTAGGGTGCCCGCCGATGCACGCCACACCACACGAGGATCCCGAGTGAGCGCCGAAGAACCCCTGATCGCCGACCTGTTCGATGTCGACAAACGCCTGTCCCTCAAGCCCGTCGTGGACTTCAACAGCTACCTGCGCAATGCCTTCGGCGAAGGCCCGTGCCGCTGCCACCGTTGCGCCGAAGGTGGCGACGAGAGCACCTACAGTCACACCCACAGCTTCACCTTCGACGGCCGCCAATGGCACCGCCGCTTCGCCAGCACCTCGGGTAGCGATGTTGCCCAAGCGCTGAAAAAGGCCTGGCTGTCGTACACAAAAGCCGACCTCAACCTGGTCGGCGCG
Organism: Pseudomonas sp. NBRC 111133; assembly: GCF_001320605.1. Lineage (NCBI taxonomy): Bacteria > Pseudomonadati > Pseudomonadota > Gammaproteobacteria > Pseudomonadales > Pseudomonadaceae > Pseudomonas > Pseudomonas sp. NBRC 111133. The sequence goes on from NZ_BCBJ01000026.1 coordinate 56,810, forward strand.
CTGGACCTGACCACCCTCAAAACCTTCACCGAGGCCGCCCTGCACCCGCGCCTGCTGGCCCTGCTGCCAGCCAGCGGCCTGGCCCGTGAAGTGGATGGCCAGTGGATGCTGCAAGCCCAAGCCGACTGACGGCCCGGCGGCAGGGCAGGATTCCACCGGTCTGCTACCGTGGTGGAATCCGCCCATCCGCAGGTAGTCCGCCATGGCCCGCACAACGCCCATCGAGCTGTACCGCAATATTGGCATCGTCGCACACGTCGACGCCGGCAAAACCACCACTACCGAGCGGATCCTGTTCTACACCGGGGTCAACCACAAGATGGGCGAGGTGCACGATGGCGCCGCAACCATGGACTGGATGGCCCAGGAGCAGGAGCGCGGCATCACCATCACCTCGGCGGCGACCACGGCGTTCTGGCAAGGCTCGACCAAACAGTTCGCGCACAAGTACCGCTTCAACATCATCGACACCCCCGGCCACGTCGACTTCACCATCGAGGTGGAGCGTTCGTTGCGCGTGCTCGATGGCGCGGTGGTGGTGTTCAGCGGCGCTGACGGGGTGGAGCCACAGTCCGAGACGGTCTGGCGCCAGGCCAACAAATACCATGTGCCACGCCTGGCCTACATCAACAAGATGGACCGCCAGGGCGCCGACTTCCTGCGCGTGGTCAAACAGATCGACCAGCGCCTGGGGCACCATCCGGTACCCATCCAGCTGGCCATCGGCAGCGAAGAAAACTTCGTCGGCCAAATCGACCTCGTGAAAATGAAGGCCATCTACTGGAACGATGCCGACCAGGGCACCAGCTACCGCGAAGAACCCATTCCCGCAGAACTGCAGGCGCTGGCCGACGAATGGCGTGCGCATATGATCGAGGCTGCAGCCGAGGCCAGCGATGAGCTGACCATGAAGTTTCTCGAAGGCGAGGAATTGAGTGTCGACGAGATCAAGGCTGCGCTGCGCCAACGTACCATCGCCAACGAAATTGTACCGACCATCCTCGGCTCCTCGTTCAAGAACAAAGGCGTGCCGCTGATGCTCGACGCGGTGATCGACTACCTGCCGGCCCCGTCGGAAATCCCGGCGATCAGGGGCACCGACCCCGACGACGAAGAGAAGCACCTGGAGCGCCACGCCGACGACAAAGAACCGTTCTCGGCCCTGGCCTTCAAGATCGCCACCGACCCCTTCGTCGGCACCCTCACCTTTGCCCGGGTGTATTCCGGCGTGCTCAGCTCGGGCAACGCGGTACTCAACTCGGTCAAGGGCAAGAAGGAACGCATCGGCCGCATGGTGCAGATGCACGCCAACCAGCGCGCAGAGATCAAAGACGTGTGCGCCGGCGACATCGCCGCGCTGATCGGCATGAAGGACGTGACCACCGGCGACACCCTGTGCGACATGGACAAGCCAATCATCCTTGAGCGCATGGACTTCCCCGACCCGGTGATTTCCGTGGCCGTCGAGCCGAAGACCAAGGCCGACCAGGAAAAAATGGGCATCGCCCTGGGCAAGTTGGCCCAGGAAGACCCGTCATTCCGCGTACGCACCGACGAAGAAACCGGCCAGACCATCATCTCTGGCATGGGCGAGTTGCACCTGGACATCATCGTCGACCGCATGCGCCGCGAGTTCAATGTCGAGGCCAACATCGGCAAGCCGCAGGTGGCCTACCGCGAAAAAATCCGCAATACCTGCGAGATCGAGGGGCGTTTCGTCCGCCAGTCCGGCGGCCGTGGCCAGTATGGCCACTGCTGGATCCGCTTCGCCCCCGGCGACGAAGGCAAGGAAGGCCTGGAGTTCATCAACGAGATCGTCGGTGGCGTGGTACCACGCGAGTACATTCCGGCGATCCAGAAAGGCATCGAGGAACAAATGAAGAACGGCGTGCTTGCCGGTTACCCGCTGATCAACCTCAAAGCCGCGGTGTTCGACGGCTCTTACCACGACGTTGACTCCAACGAAATGGCCTACAAGATCGCTGCGTCGATGGCCACCAAACAGCTCTCGCAGAAAGGTGGCGCGGTGCTGCTGGAGCCGGTGATGAAGGTGGAGGTGGTGACGCCGGAGGAGTACCAGGGCGACATTCTGGGTGACCTGAGCCGGCGCCGCGGGATGATTCAGGACGGTGACGAAACGCCGGCAGGCAAGGTGATCCGTGCCGAGGTGCCGCTGGGCGAAATGTTCGGCTATGCCACCTCGATGCGCTCGATGACCCAGGGCCGGGCGAGCTTTTCGATGGAGTTCACCCGGTATGCCGAGGCACCGGCAAGCATTGCCGATGCCATTGTGAAGAAGAACCGCGGGGAGTGATTGGTTTGCCTGTGCCCGCGAAGAGGCCAGCACAGGCACCCACTCACCTTCAGTGCTGCTCCCCCGCCCGCCTCAACAGCTTCTTGCAGCGCTCCGACAAGTGCACCACGCGCAACTGCTTGCCCGCCTTGGCATACCGCTCACGCAGGGTCTTCAATGCCGCAATCGCCGAGTAATCGACAAAGCTCAGATGCTGGCAATCCAGCGTAACCTGAGCAGGGTCGCTGGCCGTATCGAACTGATTGAGGAACGAGGTGGTAGAGGCAAAGAACAGCGTGCCATGTACCTGATAATGCTTGCCGCCCTGCGCATCCTCATGGCAGTCCGCATACAACTCCCGCGCATGCTGCCAGGCAAAATTAAGGGCCGCAATGATGATGCCGAACAGCACCGCCATGGCCAGGTCGGTAAACACTGTCACGACAGTGACCGCAATGATCGCCAGCACATCGTTCACCGGTACTTTGTTAAGCACCCGCAGCGACGCCCAGGCAAAGGTCTGCTGGGCCACCACGAACATCACCCCCACCAGTGCCGCCAGCGGAATGCGCTCGATCAGCGGTGACAGGAACAACACGAACAGCAAGATCATTACCCCGGCCACCACTCCCGACAGCCGGCCGCGGCCATTGGAGCTGAGGTTGATCACCGTCTGCCCGATCATCGCGCAGCCACCCATGCCGCCGCACAGGCCCGAGATCATGTTAGCCGCGCCCAACGCCACGCACTCGCGGTCCGGGAAACCTCGGCTCTCGGTGATTTCATCGGTCAGGTTGAGGGTTAGCAGGGTTTCCAGCAGGCCGACCATGGCCATCAGCACCGCGTAGGGGGCGATGATCTTCAGGGTTTCCAGGTTCCAGAGCACATCCGGCAGCGCCAGCCCTGGCAGGCCACCCGCGATGTGCGCCATGTCACCCAGGGTGCGGGTGGGCAGCCCTAGCAGGTACACCAGCAGGCCAACACCCAGGATCGCCACCAGCGCTGGCGGAACTGCGCGGGTCAGCTTCGGCAGCACATAAACCACCGCCATGGTCAGCGCTACCAGGCCGATCATCAGGTACAGCGGCGCACCACTGAGCCAGTGCTCACCGTCCTTGAAATGCTCAAGCTGAGCCATGGCGATGACGATGGCCAAACCGTTCACAAAGCCAAGCATCACCGGGTACGGCACCAGGCGCACCAGTTTGCCCAAGCGCAGCAGACCAAACAGGATCATCACCACACCGCCCAGCAACACCGTTGCCAGCAGGTACTGCACGCCGTGCTGCACCACCAGCGCGACGATCACCACGGCCATTGAGCCAGCGGCGCCGGAGATCATCCCGGGCCGACCGCCGAACAGCGCAGTCAGGGTACAGATGATGAATGCGCCATACAGGCCCATCAAGGGGTTGAGGTGAGCCACCAGGGCAAAGGCGATGCACTCGGGCACCAGGGCGAACGAGGTGGTGAGGCCGGCGAGCAGGTCGGCGCGTAGTCGGGCGGGTTTCATGAGATTCCTGTGGATGGCGAGCACTTGTCTGGAGCACTCCCACAGAGCCACAGGAGCGCCCGAGGCAGCTGGACGGCCTTTAGAACGGGCAAAAAATTGTAGCGGGAATGTTACGTAATTTGTCCGACAGCAGCCACAGCGTGATGTGCGCGGGCTGACCAACCAAGCCTGCATCGTGGAATTATCTGCAATTATCTGGCTGACTATAATTTATAGTTGCCTGGATAAAGCCAGTATAAAAGGCAGGTTTTAATGGGCACCCGGCACAAGCAGGATGCCTTGGCCATTCTGGCGATTCCCCCTGCGGAGATCATGGACATGCCGCTACGCCCCCTTTTCACCACCCTGCTGCTAGTTACCAGCCTCGTCGCCCAGGCCGCCACCGAGGTGGTGCCGCTGCAGCACCGCGCCAGCGCCGAACTGCTGCCTGCGGCGCAGGCATTCATCGGCAAGGACGGCACAGTCAGCGCCTTCGAGAACAAGCTGATCGTCAACGCCAGCCCCAAGCGCATCGACGACCTGCGTGCCCTGCTGCAACAACTCGACACCGCCCCCAAACGCCTGCTGATTAGCGTCGACAACAACGACAGCAACTTCCAGGACAACCGTGGCAATGCCCGTGTTATCCACTACGGCACCAGCAACCGTGACGGCGGCATGCAACAGATCCAGGCCAGCGAAGGCCAGCCGGCGCTGATCCAGGTTGGCCAGAGCATCCCGATCACCAGCACCAGTACCGACGGCTACGGGCGCCTGCAGAGCAACACCGAATACCGCAACGTGACCCAGGGTTTCTACGTTACGCCAAGCCTGAGCGGCGATACGGTTCGTCTGCAAATAAGCACCAATAATGACCGCATCAGCCATGAACGTGCAGATGTAGTGAAAGTGCAAAGTACCGACACGACCGTCACTGGCAAGCTCGGCGAATGGATCACCCTGGCAGGCTACAACCAGCAGAGCCAAGCCGACCGCAGCACGTCAAGCCGCAGTTACAGCACCCAGCGGGGTGAAAACATGACTTTGCGTGTCAAAGTCGACCTTCTCGACTGATCCCAGGCAATTCAAGGCCTCGACCAAAGGCCTTGAAACTGACTGCCAAGTCGCATTAGACCAAAGATGTAGTAAGTGAAATATTCCACTACAAAACATTTGACATGCCCTTTTTCCCAAGGGCATGATGGCCTCGCTCCCGCTAATCAGGGGCCCTGGCAAGGGCCTTCGAGGCGTACTCCTCCCACCCCTGGAGGCGCCTCGTGTCTATACGGCCCACAAGGCGGTTCGACGGGATTGCGACTGCAACGAAGAAGTTGTCCCGAGGGACGGAAGCGCATCACCGCAGTACTGGCAATCGCGTAGCACCGCAGCAAGGCAACCACGAGCCGACCTGCCGGAGCACACCTTCGCCTGGCCTGCCCACCCTTCCCCCTTCGAGCCTTCGCGTTCGCCGCCGCACTCTCTAGAACAGGACAGCCGCCAGGCACCCTGATCTGCACCCGGGCATCAGCACAATTAACCCAAGATCGATGCGACGAGGTTTATTTCCATGGCACTGACACGCGAACAGCAAATTGCAGCCCTCGAGAAAGACTGGGCCGAAAACCCGCGCTGGAAAGGCGTGACCCGTACCTACTCCGCCGCCGATGTCGTTCGCCTGCGTGGCTCCATCCAGCCGGAGCACACCTTTGCTCGCCAAGGCGCGGAAAAACTTTGGAAGCTGGTCACCGAAGGTGCCCACCCGTCCTTCCGCCCAGAAAAAGATTTCGTGAACTGCATGGGCGCCCTCACCGGCGGCCAGGCAGTGCAACAGGTAAAAGCCGGCATCCAGGCCATCTACCTGTCCGGCTGGCAAGTAGCCGCCGACAACAACTCGGCCGAGTCCATGTATCCTGACCAGTCGCTGTACCCGGTCGATTCGGTACCGACCGTGGTCAAGCGCATCAACAACGCCTTCCGCCGCGCCGATCAGATCCAGTGGAAAGCCGGCAAGAACCCGGGCGACGATGGCTACATCGACTACTTCGCGCCCATCGTGGCTGACGCCGAAGCCGGTTTCGGTGGCGTACTGAACGCCTACGAACTGATGAAGAACATGATCGAAGCAGGCGCCGCTGGCGTGCACTTCGAGGACCAGCTGGCCTCGGTCAAAAAATGTGGCCACATGGGTGGCAAGGTACTGGTACCGACCCAGGAAGCCGTACAGAAGCTGGTGGCCGCGCGCCTGGCAGCCGACGTGTCGGGCGTTCCGACCATCATCCTGGCCCGCACCGACGCCAACGCCGCCGACCTGCTGACCAGTGACTGCGACCCGTACGACCAGCCGTTCGTGATCGGCGAGCGTACCCGTGAAGGCTTCTACAAGGTACGCGCCGGCCTCGACCAGGCCATCGCCCGCGGCCTGGCCTATGCGCCGTACGCCGACCTGATCTGGTGCGAAACCGCCAAGCCAGACCTGGACGAAGCCCGCCGCTTCGCCGAAGCGATCAAGAAGGAGTACCCGGACCAGATCCTGTCGTACAACTGCTCGCCGTCCTTCAACTGGAAGAAAAACCTCGACGACGCCACCATTGCCAAGTTCCAGCGCGAGCTGTCGGCCATGGGCTACAAGCACCAGTTCATCACCCTGGCCGGCATTCACAACATGTGGCACGGCATGTTCAACCTGGCGCACGACTACGCCCGCAACGACATGACCGCGTACGTGAAGCTGCAGGAGCAGGAATTCGCGGACGCCAGCAAAGGCTACACCTTCGTGGCGCACCAGCAGGAAGTGGGCACTGGCTACTTCGACGACATGACCACCGTGATTCAGGGTGGCGCATCGTCGGTGACTGCACTGACCGGTTCGACCGAGGAAGAGCAGTTCCACTGATAGTGGGTGGCTGACAGAGGCCCGGGGCTTGCGAAAGCCCCGGGCCTTTCTTTTTCCTGTCCCGCCCCTTTCGCGGGCAAGCCCGCTCCCGCAGGATTACTGCAGCCCTCAAACTGTGCACAGGACCTGTGGGAGCGGGCTTGCCCGCGAAGGGGCCGGAACAGGCTGAAGCAGAACCCAGAATCAGGGCTATGCTTGTGGCAGCACAGCAGCAAGGACCGCCCATGCCTCATCCAAGCCACCTGATGATTCTCGCCCTGGCCGCCGCTGCTCTCTGTATATATGCATTGGCCAGCGGCAACACCGTACTTGCCCTGCTGGCCAAGCCCATCCCGGTGCTGACCCTGATCGCCTGGTTGTGCAGCGCCCCCGCTTCAGCCTATCGCACGTGGATCTCGATCGCTGCCGCGCCCTACCTGATCATCCTTACCTACTGGCTCGACCAGTGGGCGGGCGCGTCATCTGTCGGTCATCGCTCAATCGATAAAGTATTGACCCAGAGCGGTGCGCGCAGCGCCGGAAGCTGCTAGAACAAGAGCCTTTCGCATTTGCAAGTAGGGGGAATCGCCAGATGAACTTTACAAGGCGCAGAACAGCCAAATTAGAAGGTATCAAGATAAATGATATTAATTATCATTTCGAAAATTGCAATTCGTTACCAGTCGCAAGAAACATAATTAACAAAACAGCACGCAATGCCCGAATCTCAAGGCTTTCAGCCAGTTACGAGCGTGTTTTGTTCTTAATCCTACGAATAAATTTGCGACAGAAATTTTACTTGCACCGGGTTTACCCATAAAATCAGCGCGATTGATTCAGCTGCGACATTTGGTCACTGCACCTGCGACACCACGTCGCCGCTTTACTTATTTCAGACTGCAGAGCTGGGTCTCTGTATAAGGATCTCTAGCATGTCCGATTCGGCAGGACTCATCGCCCACAACTGGGGCTTTGCCATCTTCCTCCTGGGTGTCGTCGGCCTGTGTGCCTTCATGCTCGGCCTGTCCAGCCTGCTCGGTAGCAAGGCCTGGGGCCGCGCCAAGAACGAACCCTTCGAATCCGGCATGCTGCCCGTCGGCAGCGCCCGCCTGCGCCTGTCCGCCAAATTCTATCTGGTCGCGATGCTGTTCGTGATCTTCGATATCGAAGCCCTTTTTCTCTTTGCATGGTCTGTGTCCGTCCGCGAAAGCGGCTGGACCGGGTTCGTCGAAGCTCTCGTTTTCATAGCAATTCTGTTGGCAGGTCTTGTCTACCTATGGCGCGTCGGTGCTCTTGATTGGGCTCCCGAAGGTCGCCGCAAGCGGCAAGCGAAGCTGAAACAATGAGGCTTTGGCAATGCAATACAATCTCACCAGAATCGATCCGGATGCGCCTAACGAGCAGTACCCGGTAGGTGAACGGGAAACCGTCACCGACCAGCTGCTAGAGGACCAGGTCCACAAGAACATCTTCATGGGCAAGCTTGAAGATGTGCTGCGTGGCGCGGTCAACTGGGGTCGCAAGAACTCCCTCTGGCCGTACAACTTCGGCCTGTCCTGCTGCTACGTGGAAATGACCACGGCCTTCACGGCACCCCACGACATCGCCCGCTTCGGCGCCGAAGTCATCCGGGCCTCGCCGCGTCAGGCCGACTTCATGGTCATCGCCGGTACCTGCTTCGTCAAAATGGCGCCGATCATCCAGCGCCTGTACGAGCAGATGCTCGAGCCCAAGTGGGTCATCTCCATGGGGTCGTGCGCCAACTCCGGTGGCATGTACGACATTTACTCGGTCGTTCAGGGGGTCGACAAGTTCCTCCCCGTGGACGTCTATGTGCCTGGCTGCCCGCCACGCCCTGAGGCTTTCCTGCAAGGCTTGATGCTGTTGCAGGAGTCGATCGGCCAAGAACGACGCCCGCTTTCCTGGGTTGTTGGTGATCAAGGTATTTACCGTGCCGAGATGCCAGCCCAGAAAGACCTTCGTCGTGAGCAGCGCATTGCAGTCACCAACCTGCGCAGCCCCGACGAAGTCTGATCCAGCGACCTGCCGCCCGCTCCCGAAGGAGCCGGCGGCCTGGCTTCATTCTTAACGTTGACCCAAAGCGACCGAGACCATGACAGCGGACAACGCTATTTTCATTCCGCCTTACAAGGCTGACGACCAGGATGTGGTCGTCGAACTGAACAACCGTTTTGGCGCCGAAGCATTTGTCGCCCAGGAAACCCGCACCGGCATGCCCGTGCTGTGGGTCAAGCGCGCCCAGCTCAAAGAGGTGCTCAGCTTCCTGCGTGGCGTGGCCAAGCCGTACAGCATGCTGTACGACCTGCACGGCGTCGACGAACGCCTGCGCACCCAGCGCCGTGGCCTGCCAGCCGCCGACTTCAGCGTGTTCTACCACCTGCTATCGGTCGAGCGTAACAGCGACGTGATGATCAAGGTGTCGCTGAGCGAAGGCGACCTGAACCTGCCGACCGTGACCGGTATCTGGCCAAACGCCAACTGGTACGAGCGTGAAGTCTGGGACATGTTCGGCATCGACTTTGCCGGCCACCCGCACCTGAGCCGCATCATGATGCCGCCCACCTGGGAAGGCCACCCGCTGCGCAAGGACTACCCGGCCCGTGCCACCGAGTTCGACCCCTACAGCCTGACCCTCGCCAAGCAGCAGCTTGAAGAGGAATCGGCGCGCTTCAACCCGGAAGCCTGGGGCATGAAGCGTCAGGGCGCCAACGAGGACTACATGTTCCTCAACCTCGGCCCCAACCACCCTTCGGCGCACGGTGCCTTCCGTATCGTCCTGCAGCTGGACGGTGAAGAGATCGTCGACTGCGTTCCGGACATCGGCTACCACCACCGTGGTGCCGAAAAAATGGCCGAGCGCCAGTCCTGGCACAGCTTCATCCCCTACACCGACCGTATCGACTACCTCGGCGGGGTGATGAACAACCTGCCGTACGTGCTCGCCGTAGAGAAGCTGGCCGGTATCAAGGTGCCGCAGAAAGTCGACGTGATTCGCATCATGCTCGCCGAGTTCTTCCGCATCACCAGCCACCTGCTGTTCCTGGGCACCTACATCCAGGACGTGGGCGCCATGACCCCGGTGTTCTTCACCTTCACCGACCGCCAGCGCGCCTACACCGTGATCGAAGCGATCACCGGTTTCCGCCTGCACCCGGCCTGGTACCGCATCGGTGGCGTCGCCCACGACCTGCCGCGCGGCTGGGACAAGCTGGTCAAGGACTTCGTCGAATGGCTGCCCAAGCGCCTCGACGAGTACGAAAAGGCTGCCCTGCAGAACAGCATCCTCAAGGGCCGTACCATTGGCGTTGCCGCGTACAACACCAAGGAAGCCCTGGCCTGGGGTACTACTGGTGCCGGCCTGCGTGCCACCGGTTGCGACTTCGACCTGCGTAAAGCCCGCCCTTACTCCGGCTACGAGAACTTCGAGTTCGAAGTACCGCTGGCCCACAACGGCGATGCCTACGATCGCTGCATGGTCCGTGTCGAGGAGATGCGCCAGAGTATCCGCATCATCGACCAGTGCCTGCGCAACATGCCGGAAGGCCCGTACAAGGCGGATCACCCGCTGACCACGCCGCCGCCGAAAGAGCGCACCCTGCAGCACATCGAAACCCTCATCACGCACTTCCTGCAAGTCTCGTGGGGCCCGGTCATGCCGGCCAACGAGTCGTTCCAGATGATCGAGGCGACCAAGGGCATCAACAGTTACTACCTGACGAGCGATGGCGGCACCATGAGCTACCGCACCCGGATCCGTACCCCGAGCTACCCGCACCTGCAGCAGATCCCTTCGGTGATCAAAGGCAGCATGGTCGCCGACCTCATTGCGTACCTGGGCAGTATCGACTTCGTTATGGCTGACGTGGACCGCTAAGCATGAACAGCACGCTTATCCAGACAGACCGTTTCGCCCTGAGCGAAACCGAGCGCTCGGCCATCGAGCACGAAATGCATCACTACGAGGACCCGCGCGCGGCGTCCATCGAAGCCCTGAAAATCGTCCAGAAGGAACGTGGCTGGGTGCCGGACGGCGCCATTCACGCCATCGGCGAAGTGCTGGGCATCCCGGCCAGCGATGTCGAGGGTGTCGCCACCTTCTACAGCCAGATCTTCCGTCAGCCGGTCGGCCGCCACATCATCCGCGTGTGCGACAGCATGGTCTGCTACATCGGCGGCCATGAGTCCGTGGTCAGCCAGATCCAGAGCGAGCTGGGCATCGGCCTTGGCCAGACCACCGCCGACGGCCGCTTCACCCTGCTACCGGTGTGCTGCCTGGGCAACTGCGACAAGGCCCCGGCGCTGATGATCGACGACGACACCTTCGGCGACGTACAGCCGGCTGGCGTTACCAAACTGCTGGAGGGTTACGTATGACCATTACTTCCTTCGGCCCGGCCAACCGCATTGCGCGTACCGCCGAAACCCACCCGCTGACCTGGCGCCTGCGTGACGACGGCGAGCCGGTCTGGCTGGCCGAGTACGAGTCCAAGAACGGCTATGCCGCCGCGCGCAAGGCGCTGGCGCAAATGTCGGCCGACGACATCGTGCAAAGCGTCAAGGACTCCGGCCTCAAGGGCCGTGGTGGTGCAGGCTTCCCCACTGGCGTGAAGTGGGGCCTGATGCCCAAAGACGAATCCATGAACATCCGCTACCTGCTGTGCAACGCGGACGAAATGGAGCCGAACACCTGGAAGGACCGCATGCTGATGGAGCAACAGCCCCATCTGCTGGTCGAGGGCATGCTGATCAGCGCCCGCGCCCTGAAGGCCTACCGTGGCTACATCTTCCTGCGTGGCGAATACACCACCGCAGCGAAAAACCTCAACCGCGCCATTGATGAAGCCAAGGCCGCAGGCCTGCTGGGCAAGAACATCCTGGGTTCCGGTTTTGACTTCGAGCTGTTCGTGCACACCGGTGCCGGCCGCTACATCTGCGGTGAAGAAACAGCACTGATCAACTCGCTGGAAGGCCGCCGCGCCAACCCGCGCTCCAAGCCGCCCTTCCCTGCCGCCGTGGGCGTGTGGGGCAAGCCGACGTGCGTGAACAACGTCGAAACCCTGTGCAACGTGCCGGCCATCGTCGCCAACGGCAACGACTGGTACAAGTCGCTGGCCCGTGAAGGCAGCGAAGACCACGGCACCAAGCTGATGGGCTTCTCCGGCAAGGTGAAAAACCCGGGCCTGTGGGAACTGCCGTTCGGCGTCACCGCCCGCGAGCTGTTCGAAGACTACGCCGGTGGCATGCGCGACGGCTTCAAGCTCAAGTGCTGGCAGCCAGGCGGCGCCGGTACCGGCTTCCTGCTGCCCGAGCACCTCGACGCCCAGATGTACGCCGGTGGCATCGCCAAGGTCGGCACCCGTATGGGTACCGGTCTGGCCATGGCGGTGGACGACAGCATCAACATGGTGTCGCTGCTGCGCAACATGGAAGAGTTCTTCGCCCGCGAGTCGTGCGGCTGGTGCACCCCCTGCCGTGACGGCCTGCCGTGGAGCGTGAAGATGCTGCGCGCGCTGGAGAAAGGCCAGGGCCGTGCCGAAGACATCGAGACGCTGCTGGGGCTGGTCAACTTCCTCGGCCCAGGCCGCACCTTCTGTGCTCACGCACCCGGTGCCGTCGAGCCGCTGGGCAGTGCCATCAAATACTTCAGGTCCGAGTTCGAGGCCGGTGTCGCCCCAGCGTCCGCTGGTGACACCCTGCGCCCTAACCTGGCCAAGCCGATCGTGGTCGGCGCATAACAAGACGATTAAGGCGGGTGGTCCGTGCCACTCGCCAGCTTGCCGACAGGCCCGAGTCCATCGAGGCGTGCCGCAAGCTCACCGATTTCCATTAGCCACGCCCGCTCACGCGGGCCAACGAAGAACTTTGAACAATGGCCACTATCCACGTAGACGGCAAAGCGCTCGAAGTCAACGGTGCAGACAACCTGTTACAGGCGTGTCTGTCACTCGGCCTCGACATCCCTTATTTCTGCTGGCACCCGGCGCTTGGTAGCGTTGGCGCCTGCCGGCAGTGCGCGGTCAAGCAGTACACCGACGAGAACGACACCCGTGGTCGTATCGTCATGTCCTGCATGACCCCTGCCTCCGACGGCACCTGGATCTCCATCGACGATGACGAGTCCAAGGCGTTTCGCGCCAGCGTCGTCGAATGGCTGATGACCAACCACCCGCACGACTGCCCGGTGTGCGAGGAAGGCGGTCACTGCCACCTGCAGGACATGACGGTAATGACCGGCCACAACGAGCGCCGCTACCGTTTCACCAAGCGTACCCACCAGAACCAGGACCTCGGCCCGTTCATCGCCCATGAGATGAACCGCTGCATCGCCTGCTACCGCTGCGTGCGCTACTACAAGGACTACGCCGGTGGTACCGACCTGGGCGTCTACGGCGCCCACGACAACGTGTACTTCGGCCGCGTCGAAGACGGCGTGCTGGAAAGCGAGTTCTCCGGCAACCTGACCGAGGTCTGCCCGACCGGCGTGTTCACCGACAAGACCCACTCCGAGCGCTACAACCGCAAGTGGGACATGCAGTTCGCCCCGAGCATCTGCCACGGCTGCTCCAGCGGCTGCAACATCAGCCCGGGTGAGCGTTACGGCGAACTGCGCCGTATCGAGAACCGCTTCAACGGTTCGGTCAACCAGTACTTCCTGTGCGACCGTGGCCGCTTCGGCTATGGCTACGTCAACCGCAAGGACCGCCCACGCCAGCCACACCTGGCCGATGGCACCAAGCTGGGCCTGGACGCCGCCCTGGACAAGGCCGCCGACCTGCTGCGCGGCCGCACCATCGTCGGTATCGGCTCGCCACGCGCCAGCCTGGAAAGCAACTACGGTCTGCGTGAACTGGTCGGCGCCGACTACTTCTACGCCGGTATGGAAGCAGGCGAACTGGCCCGTGTGCGCCTGGCCCTGAACGTGCTGAACAACAGCCCGCTGCCAGTGCCGACCCTGCGTGACATCGAAGACCACGACGCCGTGTTCGTGCTCGGCGAAGACCTGACCCAAACCGCTGCCCGCGTTGCCCTGGCCGTGCGCCAGGCCACCAAAGGCAAGGCCGAGGCCATGGCCGAAGCCATGAAAGTGCAGCCGTGGCTCGACGCCGCCGTGAAGAACATCGGCCAGCACGCGCTGTACCCGCTGTTCATCGCCTCCCTGGCTGAAACCAAGCTGGACGACGTTGCCGAAGAGTGCGTACACGCCGCCCCGGCCGACCTGGCCCGCATCGGTTTCGCCGTGGCCCACGCCATCGAGCCGAGCGCACCTGCCGTTGCTGGCCTGGACGACGAAGCCAAGGCCCTGGCCCAACGCATCGCCGACGCCCTGGTCGCGGCCAAGCGCCCACTGGTGGTCGCTGGTACGTCCCTGGCCGACCCGGCGCTGATCGAAGCGGCCGCCAACATCGCCAAGGCCCTGAAGCTGCGCGAGAAGAACGGCTCGCTCAGCCTGGTGGTGCCTGAAGCCAACAGCATCGGCCTGGCCATGCTCGGTGGCGAGTCCGTCGATGCTGCGCTCGACGCCGTCATCAGCGGCAAGGCCGACGCCATTGTCGTGCTGGAAAACGACCTGTACGCCCGCGTACCGGCCGCCAAGGTCGACGCAGCCCTGGCTGCGGCCAAGGTGGTGATCGTTGCCGACCACTCGAAAACCCCGACGGTCGACCGCGCCCACCTGGTGCTGCCGGCTGCCTCGTTCGCCGAAGGCGACGGCACCCTGGTCAGCCAGGAAGGCCGTGCCCAGCGCTTCTTCCAGGTGTTCGACCCGCAATACCTGGACAGCAGCATCCAGATCCACGAAGGCTGGCGCTGGATGCACGCCCTGCGTGCCACCCTGCTGAACAAGCCGGTCGACTGGACCCAGCTGGACCACGTCACCAGCGCCTGCGCCGAAGCCGCCCCGCAACTGGCCGGCATCGTCAACGCGGCCCCAAGCGCCGCGTTCCGCATCAAGGGCATGAAGCTGGCCCGTGAGCCGCTGCGCTACTCCGGCCGCACCGCCATGCGCGCCAACATCAGCGTGCACGAACCGCGCACCCCGCAAGACAAGGACACCGCGTTCGCCTTCTCCATGGAAGGCTACTCGGGCTCCGCCGAACCGCGCCAGCAGGTGCCGTTCGCCTGGTCGCCGGGCTGGAACTCGCCACAAGCCTGGAACAAGTTTCAGGATGAGGTCGGTGGCCACCTGCGTGCCGGTGACCCGGGCGTGCGCCTGATCGAGTCGCAAGGCGACCGCCTGAACTGGTTCAACGCCATTCCGGGTGCCTTCAACCCGGCCCGTGGCACTTGGACCGCCGTGCCGTTCTTCCACCTGTTCGGCAGCGAAGAAAGCTCCTCGCGCGCCGCCCCGGTACAAGAACGCATCCCGGCTGCCTACGTGGCCCTGGCCAAGTCCGAAGCCGACCGCCTGGGCGTCAACGACGGTGCCCTGCTGAGCCTGAACGTGGCCGGTGTGGCCCTGCGCCTGCCGCTGCGCATCAATGAAGAGCTGGGCGCAGGCCTGGTCGCGTTGCCGAAAGGCCTGGCCGGCATTCCGCCTGCCATCTTCGGTGCATCCGTCGAAGGTCTGCAGGAGGCAGCACAATGAGCTGGTTCACCCCCGAAGTAATCGACGTGATCCTCACCGTGCTGCGGGCCATCGTGGTCCTGCTGGCGGTGGTGGTCTGCGGCGCGCTGCTCAGCTTCGTCGAGCGCCGCCTGCTGGGCTGGTGGCAGGACCGTTACGGCCCGAACCGCGTAGGCCCGTTCGGTATGTTCCAGATTGCAGCCGACATGCTGAAGATGTTCTTCAAGGAAGACTGGAACCCACCTTTCGTCGACCGCGTCATTTTCACCTTGGCACCGGTCGTGGCCATGAGCGCCCTGCTCATTGCCTTCGTGGTCATCCCGATCACCCCGACCTGGGGCGTTGCCGACCTGAACATCGGCCTGCTGTTCTTCTTCGCCATGGCCGGCCTGTCGGTCTACGCGGTGCTGTTCGCTGGCTGGTCGTCGAACAACAAGTACGCCCTGCTGGGCAGCTTGCGTGCTTCGGCACAGACCGTGTCGTACGAAGTGTTCCTGGGCCTGGCGCTGATGGGCGTGGTGGTGCAGGTGGGCTCGTTCAACATGCGCGACATCGTTGAATACCAGGCCCAGAACCTGTGGTTCATCATTCCGCAGTTCTTCGGCTTCTGCACCTTCTTCATCGCTGGCGTCGCCGTGACCCACCGTCACCCGTTCGACCAGCCAGAAGCAGAACAGGAACTGGCCGACGGCTACCACATCGAGTATGCCGGCATGAAATGGGGCATGTTCTTCGTCGGTGAGTACATCGGCATCATCCTCATCTCGGCGCTGCTGGTAACCCTGTTCTTCGGCGGCTGGCACGGCCCGTTCGGCATCCTGCCGCAACTGTCGTTCCTGTGGTTCGCGCTGAAGACCGCGTTCTTCATCATGCTGTTCATCCTGCTGCGCGCCTCGATCCCGCGCCCACGCTATGACCAGGTGATGGACTTCAGCTGGAAGTTCTGCCTGCCGCTGACCCTGATCAATTTGCTGGTGACCGCTGCGATCGTGCTCTACAACACGCCAGCCGTCGCGGCCCAGTGAGGATTTGACCCATGTTCAAGTATATCGGCGACATCGTTAAGGGCACCGGCACACAGCTGCGCAGCCTGGCCATGGTGTTCTCCCACGGGTTCCGCAAGCGCGACACCCTGCAATACCCCGAAGAACCCGTTTACCTGCCGCCGCGCTACCGCGGCCGTATCGTCCTCACCCGCGACCCCGATGGCGAGGAGCGCTGCGTAGCGTGCAACCTCTGCGCGGTGGCCTGCCCGGTTGGCTGCATCTCGCTGCAGAAAGCCGAGACCGAGGACGGTCGTTGGTACCCGGAATTCTTCCGCATCAACTTCTCGCGTTGCATTTTCTGCGGCCTGTGTGAAGAAGCGTGCCCGACCACCGCGATCCAGCTGACGCCGGATTTCGAAATGGCCGAGTTCAAGCGTCAGGACCTGGTGTACGAGAAAGAAGATCTGCTGATCTCCGGCCCCGGCAAGAACCCTGACTACAACTTCTACCGTGTTGCGGGTATGGCCATCGCTGGCAAGCCGAAAGGCGCTGCGCAGAACGAAGCCGAGCCGATCAACGTGAAGAGCTTGCTCCCATAAGGACAGAAAGATGGAATTCGCTTTCTACTTCGCATCCGGGATCGCCGTGGTCTCCACCCTTCGGGTGGTGACCGGTACCAACCCCGTGCACGCCTTGCTTTACCTGATCATTTCGCTGATTTCCGTGGCCATGATCTTCTTCTCCCTGGGTGCGCCGTTCGCCGGCGCCCTGGAAGTGATCGCCTACGCCGGCGCCATCATGGTGCTGTTCGTGTTCGTGGTGATGATGCTCAACCTGGGGCCGGCTTCGGTCGCCCAGGAACGGGGCTGGCTCAAGCCCGGCATCTGGGTCGGGCCAGTGATCCTCGGCGCCCTGCTGCTGGCAGAGCTGCTGTACGTGCTGTTCGCCACCCCGAGCGGCGCTGGCATCAGCGGTACCACCGTGGGCCCGAAAGCAGTGGGTATCAGCCTGTTCGGCCCTTACCTGCTGGTGGTCGAACTGGCGTCGATGCTGCTGCTGGCTGCAGCCGTCACCGCCTTCCACCTGGGCCGCAACGAGGCGAAGGAGTAAATCATGGGTGCTATCCCTCTCGAGCACGGTCTGGCAGTCGCCGGCATCCTGTTCTGCTTAGGTCTGGTTGGCCTGATGGTCCGCCGCAACATCCTCTTCGTGCTCATGAGCCTGGAAGTCATGATGAACGCCTCTGCCCTGGCGTTCGTCGTCGCCGGTGCCCGTTGGGTCCAGCCCGACGGCCAGGTGATGTTCATTCTGGTGATCAGCCTGGCAGCCGCCGAGGCCAGTATTGGCCTGGCCATCCTGCTGCAACTGTATCGCCGCTTCCACACTCTCGACATCGATGCTGCCAGTGAGATGCGCGGATGAACCTTCTCTTCCTGACTTTCGTCTTCCCCCTCGTCGGCTTCCTGCTGCTGTCGTTCTCGCGCGGGCGGTTCTCGGAGAACCTGTCCGCCCTGATCGGCGTCGGCTCGGTGGGCCTTTCGGCGGCCACCGCCGCCTACGTCATCTGGCAATTCAACGTCGCCCCGCCTGAAGGCGGCGCGTACAGCCAGCTGCTGTGGCAGTGGATGTCGGTGGACGGCTTTGCGCCGAACTTCACCCTGTACCTGGATGGCCTGTCGGTCACCATGCTGGGCGTGGTCACTGGCGTGGGCTTCCTGATCCACCTGTTCGCCTCCTGGTACATGCGTGGCGAAGCCGGCTACTCGCGCTTCTTCTCGTACACCAACCTGTTCATCGCCAGCATGCTGTTCCTGATCCTGGGCGATAACCTGCTGTTCATCTACTTCGGCTGGGAAGGCGTGGGCCTGTGCTCGTACCTGTTGATCGGTTTCTACTACAGCAACCGCAACAACGGTAACGCGGCACTCAAGGCCTTCATCGTCACCCGTATCGGCGACGTGTTCATGGCCATTGGCCTGTTCATCCTGTTCGCCCAGCTGGGTACCTTGAACGTGCAGGAACTGCTGGTGCTGGCACCGCAGAAGTTCCAGGCGGGCGACACCTGGATGGTGTTGGCAACCCTGATGCTGCTGGGCGGTGCGGTCGGTAAATCGGCCCAGCTGCCACTGCAGACCTGGCTGGCCGACGCGATGGCAGGCCCGACCCCGGTTTCGGCGCTGATCCACGCCGCGACCATGGTGACCGCAGGCGTGTACCTGATCGCCCGCACCAACGGCCTGTTCCTGCTGGCGCCGGACATCCTGCACCTGGTAGGCGTTGTCGGTGGTGTGACCCTGGTGCTGGCCGGCTTCGCCGCGCTGGTACAGACCGACATCAAGCGTATCCTCGCCTACTCGACCATGAGCCAGATCGGCTACATGTTCCTGGCCCTGGGCGTCGGTGCCTGGGACGCGGCGATCTTCCACCTGATGACCCACGCCTTCTTCAAGGCCCTGCTGTTCCTTGCCTCCGGTGCGGTGATCGTTGCCTGCCACCACGAGCAGAACATCTTCAAGATGGGCGGCCTGTGGAAGAAACTGCCGCTGGCCTACGCCAGCTTCGTGGTAGGTGGCGCTGCCCTGGCTGCACTGCCGATCGTGACCGTGGGCTTCTACTCCAAGGACGAGATCCTCTGGGAAGCCTTCGCCAGCGGCAACACCGGCCTGCTGTACGCCGGCCTGGTGGGTGCGTTCATGACCTCGCTGTACACCTTCCGCTTGATCTTCATCGCCTTCCACGGCGAAGCCAAGACCGAAGCCCACGCCGGCCATGGCATCAGCCACTGGCTGCCACTGGGCGTGCTGATCGTGCTGTCGACCGCCGTCGGTGCCTTGATTCACCCGCCGCTGGCAGGCGTGCTGCCTGAAAGCGCCGGCCATGCCGGTGGCGAAGCCAAGCACGCGCTGGAGATCACCTCGGGTGCCATCGCCATCGCCGGTATCCTGCTGTCGGCCCTGCTGTTCCTGGGCAAGCGCACCTTCGTCAGCGCAGTTGCCAACAGCGGCATCGGCCGCGTCCTGTCGGCCTGGTGGTTCGCCGCCTGGGGCTTCGACTGGATCTACGACAAGCTCTTCGTCAAACCGTACCTGCTGATCAGCCACATCCTGCGCAAGGACCCGGTTGACCGCAGCATCGGCCTGATCCCTCGCATGGCGCGTGGCGGCCACGTCGCCATGAGCAAGACCGAGACAGGCCAACTGCGCTGGTACACCGCCTCTATCGCCGTGGGTGCCGTGCTGGTGCTCGGCGCTGTGGTAGTGGCTGCGGTATGACTATGAATCTTGCGACTTTGCCAAAGGAAACCAACCCGTCATGATTTTGCCTTGGCTGATCCTGATCCCCTTCATCGGCGGCTTCCTGTGCTGGCTGGGTGAGCGCTTCGGCGCCACCCTGCCGCGCTGGATCGCGCTGCTGACCATGTCCCTGCTGCTCGGCATCGGCCTGTGGCTGTGGGGCACCGGCGACTACACCCTCGCCCCCGCTCCGGGCGCCGAACCTGCCTGGGCCGTGGAATACAAAATCCAGTGGATCCAGCGCTTCGGCATCAGCATCCACCTGGCCCTCGACGGCCTGTCGCTGCTGATGATCCTGCTCACCGGCCTGCTCGGTGTGCTGTCGGTACTGTGTTCCTGGAAAGAAATCCAGCGCCACGTCGGCTTCTTCCACCTCAACCTGATGTGGATTCTCGGCGGCGTGGTCGGTGTGTTCCTGGCCCTGGACCTGTTCCTGTTCTTCTTCTTCTGGGAAATGATGCTGGTGCCGATGTACTTCCTCATCGCGCTCTGGGGTCACAGCTCGGCGGACGGCAAGAAAACCCGGATCTACGCGGCGAC
Organism: Pseudomonas sp. NBRC 111133; assembly: GCF_001320605.1. Lineage (NCBI taxonomy): Bacteria > Pseudomonadati > Pseudomonadota > Gammaproteobacteria > Pseudomonadales > Pseudomonadaceae > Pseudomonas > Pseudomonas sp. NBRC 111133. The sequence continues at coordinate 76,870 of NZ_BCBJ01000026.1, forward strand.
CAAGTTCTTCATCTTCACTCAGGCCAGCGGCCTGATCATGCTGGTGGCGATCCTGGGCCTGGTGCTGGTCAACTACAACACCACCGGCGTGCTCACCTTCAACTACAGCGACCTGCTCAAGGCCGAGCTGCCAGCCGGTGTCGAGTACGTGCTGATGCTGGGCTTCTTCATCGCCTTCGCGGTGAAGCTGCCAGTGGTGCCGTTCCACTCCTGGCTGCCTGACGCTCACGCCCAGGCACCGACCGCAGGCTCCGTGGACCTGGCGGGTATCTTGCTGAAGACTGCGGCCTACGGCCTGCTGCGCTTTGCACTGCCGCTGTTCCCGAACGCCTCGGCAGAGTTCGCGCCCATCGCCATGACCCTGGGCCTGATCGGTATCTTCTACGGTGCCTTCCTGGCCTTCGCACAAACCGACATCAAGCGCCTGATCGCCTTCTCCAGCGTCTCGCACATGGGCTTCGTGCTGATCGGCATCTACTCCGGCAGCCAGCAGGCCCTGCAAGGCGCGGTGATCCAGATGCTGGCCCACGGCCTGTCGGCTGCCGCGCTGTTCATCCTGTCCGGCCAGCTGTATGAGCGCCTGCACACCCGCGACATGCGCCAGATGGGCGGCCTGTGGCACCGCATCGCCTACCTGCCGGCCATCAGCCTGTTCTTCGCGGCGGCATCGCTGGGCCTGCCAGGTACCGGCAACTTCGTCGGCGAGTTCCTGATCCTGATCGGCAGCTTCGTGCATGTCCCGTGGATCACCGTGATCGCCACCACCGGCCTGGTCTTCGGTTCGGTGTACTCGCTGATCATGATCCACCGCGCCTACTTCGGCCCGGCTAAGTCCGACACCGTGCTGGCCGGCATGGACGGTCGCGAGCTGGTCATGGTGCTGGGCCTGGCGGTGTTGCTGATCCTGCTGGGCGTGTATCCGCAGCCGTTCCTCGACACCTCTGCCGCCACCATGAGTGGTGTGCAGCAGTGGCTCGGTTCCGCTTTCACTCAACTCGCTTCGGCCCGGTAAGAGCGCTATGGAATTCACCACTCAACACTTTATCGCATTGGCGCCGATGCTGATCACCACCATCACCACGGTGGTGGTGATGCTGGCGATCGCCTGGAAGCGCAACCACTCGCAGACCTTCCTGCTGTCCACCGTGGGCCTGAACCTGGCCCTGCTGTCGATCCTGCCGGCGCTGAAGGTTGCGCCACTGGCGGTCACCCCGCTGATCACCATCGACAAGTTCGCCTGTCTCTATATGGCGATCATTCTGGTGGCGACGCTGGCTTGCGTCACCCTGGCCCACGCCTACCTGGGCGAAGGGTCCAAGGGCTTCCCGGGGAACCGTGAAGAACTGTACCTGCTGCTGCTGATGTCGGCCTTGGGTGGCCTGGTGCTGGTCAGCGCCAACCACCTGGCCGGCCTGTTCATCGGCCTGGAGCTGCTGTCGGTACCGGTCTACGGCCTGGTGGCGTATGCCTTCTTCAACAAGCGGTCACTGGAAGCCGGCATCAAGTACATGGTGCTGTCGGCTGCCGGTTCCGCCTTCCTGCTGTTCGGCATGGCCCTGCTGTACGCCGATGCCGGTAGCCTGAGCTTCGACCAGATCGGCAAGGCCCTGGCTACCACCAGCATGCCAAGCCTGGTGGCCCAACTGGGCCTGGGCATGATGCTGGTTGGCCTGGCCTTCAAGCTGTCGCTGGTACCGTTCCACCTGTGGACCCCGGACGTGTACGAAGGCGCCCCGGCGCCGGTCGCCGCGTTCCTGGCCACCGCCAGCAAGGTGGCGGTATTCGCCGTGGTGGTGCGCCTGTTCATGCTCTCCCCTGCTGCCAGCAGTGGCGTGCTTAGCACCGTACTGGCAGTGATCGCCGTCGCTTCGATCCTGATCGGTAACCTGCTGGCGCTGACCCAGAGCAACCTCAAACGCCTGCTCGGTTACTCGTCCATCGCCCACTTCGGTTACCTGGTCATTGCCCTGGTCGCCAGCAAGGGCCTGGCCCTGGAAGCCATGGGCGTGTACCTGGTCACCTACGTGATCACCAGCCTGGGCGCCTTCGGTGTCATCACCCTGATGTCCTCGCCATACGGCGGCCGTGACGCCGATGCGCTGTACGAGTACCGCGGCCTGTTCTGGCGCCGTCCGTACCTGACCGCAGTACTGACCGTGATGATGCTGTCGCTGGCGGGTATCCCGCTGACCGCTGGCTTCATCGGCAAGTTCTACATCATTGCCACCGGCGTCGAGTCGCACCTGTGGTGGCTGGTCGGTGCGCTGGTGATCGGTAGCGCCATCGGCGTGTACTACTACCTGCGCGTCATGGTCACCCTGTACCTGGTCGAGCCAAACCTGCGTCGCCACGACGCCCCGCTGAAGTGGGAACAGCGCACCGGTGGCGTCATGCTGCTGGCCATCGCCATTCTCGCCTTCGTGCTGGGTGTGTACCCGCAGCCACTGCTGGAACTGGTTCAGCAAGCCGGCCTGCAACTGATCGGCTGATTACCCCGGCAGTTTTGGCAAGACAAAACACCCCGCCTAGGCGGGGTGTTTTTTTATCTGCACGTTTTATTGCCTGTACCCAACGGCCCCTCACCCAAGCGGGCTACCCTGGCCTGCACCCGGCAAGGCGGCCTTGCGCAAATCACCATTGGCTGAAGGCAGGTAGACTTCCGGGTTGGGCATACCACTCGGGGAGAGTTCGTGGGTCATTTCGAATTCGGCCCGCACTGACCAGCCACACGCCTCGGTGGTGCATTGCAAATAAGCGATCCGCAGGAAAATATGGCGCCCTTCGCTAGTGCGTATACGCATACGGCTGTGGCAATGCGGACAAACCAGCTTGTAAGTACTCACGGCAAATACCTACTAGCATTGACCAGGCAGGCCTGTGTGTAAGTATTGGCTGCAACTATGGGTGTATTCTTCAATTTGGTGGTTCTCATTGCAGAAATGCTCCTTAAAACGCAGGGCTGTATTCATAACGAGTAGTTTAAGCCCATGGAATATCATTAAACCAGTCATGGATATTTGTTATGAGTACTCACGTACTTACCGAGGTGCTCGCACGCCTCAAGCTTCTTACCCGCTCCCAGTCCGACGCCGACCTGTCCCGTGCACTTTCCATCAGCCCGCAAACACTCAGTAGCTGGAAGGTGCGCGACAGCATCCCGTACGCACTTTGCATGGAGATCGCCAGGCAGCATGCATGCTCCCTGGACTGGCTACTGCTGGGTGAAACGGCACAGCGCCCCGGGCACGAATGTGAAGCCGGCTGGGAGGGCGACGTGCTCGAACGCCTGCGCGCACTCTCACCCGACGACCGCCACACCATCCTGTTGCTCATCAAGGACAAGCAACGTATCCAGCAGCTGGAACAACAATTGAGCGAACTGCGCAGCCAGCTACCTCAGGCCACCGGCAGCTAACCCCGGCGGCGCCAGCGCTGTATGAGCTCGCGTGGGTCGAGCGTATCCAGCCAGACCATGACCTTGAGGCTGATGGGGATGACCACCACGGCGGCCACGAATGCCGCCATGCCTCGGGTCAGCAAGGGTGCCAGCGATGAAACCAGCGGCTCGAACAGGTGCCCCACCCCCACGGTCACGAACACCAGCAGCAATTTCTTGCCCAGCGTCAGGCGTCTGGCTGCATCGGTGATCAACCGGTCACGTGCAGCACTCACCAACAAAGCCCCTAGCAAAGCAGCGAACAACACACTGCCATCAACGCCCAACAGTTCGATCAGCGACAAGACCAAGCGGTCGATAAGGGACTTCTCAGGCATGGGTAGCACTCCGACGGGAGGTCGGCAAGTACGCGCTCGAGCCAAGGCTGTACAGGACCGCAGCTTCGACAAAACGGATGTAACACAGCCGCAAAGCGCGCCCCTGGTCGTGCCCGGCCACATCCTCAAGGCGCTTGTAACCGCGCTCTCGCAGCACTGCGCGCCAACCCGCGAACTCGCGTGCAGCATCAATGGCGGCGCAACGTGCAGCCACCTCCAGCGCGGTCTCACTGACGGGCCGCAGCACGCTCAGGCGTTCGCGTAGCCTGCCCAGGTCTACCCGGGGCCAGAACGGGTCATGGCTATCGGCATAGCGTGGCAGTAAACGTTCGTTGCTCATGCCCCTACCCCCCTCACTGCTCAGCCAGCATGCCGTAACGAATGGCCTTGATTACCGCAGCCACCCGGGTAGGCACGTCGAACTTGCGCAGGATGTTGGACACATGGAAGTTCACCGTCGACTCCTTGCAGTCAAGGATCCGGCCTATTTCCCACGAACTTTTGCCGTAGGCGCACCACAACAGCACTTGGCGTTCACGAGGCGTCAGGCGAACCGGGGCGTCCGCCGGGGGTTGCTGCGGGTGTCGTGCGTTGTCAGTCATGCTTGTACTCCACGGGTGATTGAGCGAGGCATCGCTGCCGATCTGCAGTCACCTTACGAAGCGCATACCGCATCGCTCCACTGCTGCGGCTTGTAATGAACTTTCGTACAAAACCGTCTGACGAAGGCTGCACAAGATTTGCTGACTTTCTTCGTGCTCCGGGCGGCATTTCGCTCGTCTCAACGCCGTTGTCCATTCGCCTTTCACCTGGAGTCGTACAATGCGTTCCGATTTACCCCTCTCGTCCTGCCTCGGTTTGCTGGCTGCCTTGACTGCCGCCCAGCCCACCCTGGGGGCATCCTCGGTCGAACTGGGCCAGGTGCTGATCACCGATGAGGAGCAGAACGACTTGACGGCAGCCGGCGAACGCCTGCGTGAAATACCAGGCGCTAGCAACCTGGTGGATATGCAGCGCGTGGGGCAAGGCCGGGTGGCCAGCAACCAGGACGTGCTCGCCTACCAGCCAGGGGTGTTCGCCCAATCTGCGGGCAACGACGGCATCAAGCTGTCGATCCGCGGCTCGGGCATCAACCGCGCGCCAGGTGCCCACGGCTCCGGGGTGTATACAATGTTCGACGGCCTGCCCTTGACCGGCCCGGGCGGCACGCCCTATGAGCTGTTCGAACCGCTGTGGCTAAGCCACGCCGAAGTGCTGCGCGGCGCCAATGGCTTCGACCAAGGCGCCCTGGCGCTCGGCGGCGCCATCAACTACGTCACCCACACCGGCTACGACGCCGCGCCGTTGCAAGTGCGCTATGAGGTCGGCAGCCGTGGCTACCAGCACCGGCATATCAGCTCCGGCCAGGTACTGGGCAACCTCGACTACTACGTGGCCCTGACCGATTCCGAATATGACGGCTACCAGGCACACAGCAGCGGCAGCGCCAAAGGCATCGCCGCCAACATCGGCTACCGCTTCAACCCCAACTTGGAAACCCGCTTTTACCTGCGCTACCGAGAAACCGAAAACGAACTGGCCGGGCGCCTGACCAAGGACCAGATCAAGCACCACCCACGCGTGGCCAACCCGGCCTACCTGGCCCGCGACGACAGCCGCCCGCAACCGGGCAGCACCTGGGTCGCCAACAAGACCACCTTCTACCTCGACGACGATGCGCGCCTGGAAGCCGGGCTGGTCTACCACGACTACCCGATGGACCTGCGTGAAGGCCCGATGCGCCTGAAGGTGGCCTACACCGATGTCAGCGGTACGCTGAACTACTCGCGCCGCGACACCCTGTTCGGCCACGAGAGCAAAACCACCGTCGGCTGGCGTACTACCAAGCACCTGCCCAACAGTGGCGCGTCACAGTTCGCGCGCAGTGGTGACGTGTTCGGTCCACGCACCCGCGACTTCACCTATCAGGGCTCGGACACCGTGCTGCATGCCGGCAACGACCTGGAACTGGCTCCCAACCTGTGGCTGACCACCGGCCTGGCGATGATCTACACCCGCCGCGAGAGTGACGTGACCTACCCTGCCGAAGGCGGCAAGGTGAGCATGCATGACTGGGATTATGCCCCTCGCCTGGGGTTGCGCTACGACGTCCGCCCAGACCTGCAGGTGTACGGCAACCTCAGCCGCTCGGTAGAGCCGCCGCATCCCTGGGCCCTGATCTGGAGTGCGCCCACAGCCAACCAACCGATCGAAATGCAAAACCAGACGGCCACCACACTGGAATTGGGCACACGCGGCGAATCGGCATTCGGGCATTGGGATTTGGCGTGGTACTACTCACAGGTTCGCCATGAATTGTTGGCGGTGGAAATCGTGCAAGGCGCCCCTGCCAAGGAGTTCAACGCCAGCGCCACCGTGCACCAAGGCGTGGAAGCGGGCCTGGACAGTACCCTGTGGGAACGCAGCGGCACCGGCAGGCTCAGCCTGCGCCAGGCCTACACCTTCAGTGACTTCCACTACCGCGATGACGACACGTTCGGTGACAACCGCCTGCCGGGCATCCCCATGCACTACTACCAGGCCGAATTGCGCTATGACTGGCCGAGCGGGTTCTATGCAGGGGTGAATACTCAGATGGCGTCCAAAGTGCAGGTGGACTACGCCAACAGCTACCACGCCGATGAATATGCCTTGCTCGGCGCGCGCCTTGGCTGGGATTCACCGAAGCAGGACTGGCAGACCTGGCTGGATCTACGCAACCTGACCAACAAGCGCTATGCGGCGACGGTATCACCTATCGCCACCGTTACCACTGAAAATGATAAAGCCCGCCTGACACCAGGCGAAGGGTTTGGCGTGTATGCAGGCGTTTCCTACAGCTTCCGCTAAACAGCAGGGGCCGCTACGCGGCCCCAATGAAATCAGCCCCGGATGAGCAGGTATCAAACCGCCCTGTTCAACTTCACCCACGAAGCAAACTTGTCGACAAACGCCTGCAAGAACGGTCGGGTCTTGTCGTTGAGCTTGCCCGAGTCCTCGAACAGGCTTGCTGCGCCGCCGATATAGGCCTCAGGCATCTGCATGCAAGGCATGTCCAGGAACACCAACGACTGACGCACGGCATGGTTGGCACCAAAGCCGCCAATGGCCCCCGGCGACACACTCACCACCGCCGTCGGCTTGCCGCTCCATGCACTTTGCCCGTAGGGTCGCGAGCCCACATCAATGGCATTTTTCAGGCAACCCGGCACCGAGCGGTTGTATTCCGGCGTGACGAACAGCACGGCATCACTGTCGCGGATCTCTTTGCGAAAACGCTCCCACGCCTTGGGCACCGCTTCGGCCTCGACGTCCTCGTTGTACAACGGCAAATCGCCAATCTCGACAATCTTCAGGGCTAGGCTGGACGGCGCCAGCTCCGAAAGTGCGCGGGCGACCTTACGGTTGTAGGACTGCTTGCGCAAGCTGCCGACGACAACTGCTACCGAATACACCTGGCTCATGGCAATTTCCATCCTGTGCTGGGTAAAGGGACGTTGTAGTTATAGATGACCGTTCCTCGGCGCTTCGTTTTTTTTTGTGCAAGGCGAAAACTTCCGCGGTTGTTCCACGGTCTATTCCTGCATACATTTCCTACGCAATTCAGAGGTTTCCACCCAAATGGCAGCAGTAATGGTCGGCCAATTCCACGCCCGTGATGCCGAAGGCCGTATCTACCCCGTGCACGAGTTCCAGGAGTCCACCCTGCAACTGGACGGCAGCACGCTGGGCGCCCCCATCACCACTTACCGTCTGGCCATCGGCGACAAGGTCAACCACCTGGGTGAAAACCGTTTCGAACTGGCACGCTCCGGTGTCGAGATCATTCGCATTCCTTGATGCAGTCCACGGTGTAGCCACCACTCTCGTTCTGCAGGCCATGCACGTCGGCGACAAAACCGGGAAACCCTTGGTTGAACGCCCGGGCAAAGGCCAGGTAGTCGAGTATCGAGCGGGTCGCCTCGGTGAACCGCTCCCCCGGCATGATCAACGGAATGCCAGGCGGGTACGGCACCAGCATGACTGCCGCCACACGCCCCAGCAGTACCTCGATCGGCACCGCCTCCACCTCTCCACGCACCATCTGGTCATAGGCCTGGGCCGGGCTCACGGCCACCTCTGGCAAGCGCGTGAACAGGCGCTTGAGTTGCTTGGCCGTGGCGTTGCTGCGGTAGCAGCCATGCAACTGGTCGCACAGGTCGCGCAGGCCCATCCCCCGGTAGCGTGATGCATCGGCGGCCACCACACTCGGCAAGCAGCTGCTCAGGGCAGTATTGCCATCGTAGTGGCGCTTGAACTCCAGCAACTCGGTCAGCAACGTGCTCCACTTGCCCTTGGTGATGCCCATGGAGAACAACACCAGAAAGCTGTACAGGCCGGTTTTTTCCACCACCAGCCCCCGCTCCCAGAGAAACTTGCTGACCACCACTGCCGGGATACCGTGCTCGTCCAGCACACCACCCGCACTAAGGCCCGGCATCACCAGGGTTACCTTCAGCGGGTCGAGCAGCACGTAGTCGTCCACCACCTCGCCAAAGCCATGCCACTCTGCGCCGGGTTGCAACAACCAGTCCTGCGCTTGCAGATGGTGAATACCTTCAGCGCTCGGCGGTTGCCAGATACTGAACCACCAATCATCTGCGGCAATGTGTTCGCGCAGATTGGCCAGGGCACGGCGAAAGCTCAGTGCCTCGTCGAACATTTCTTGCAGCAGCGAGCGCCCGGACGGCCCTTCCATCATGGTCGAGGCCACGTCCAGCGAAGCAAGGATGCTGTACTGCGGCGAGGTCGATATGTGCATCATGAACGCTTCGTTGAAGCGGTCGCGGTCCAGTTGGCGCCTGGCCCCGTCTTGCACATGGATCATGGAAGCCTGGCTGAACGCCGCCAGCAGCTTGTGGGTGGAATGGGTACTGAACACCAGCGGGCTATCGTCCGCGCAGGCAGTGCCCATGGCATAACGCCCGGTGAAGAAGTCATGAAACGCCGCATAGGCAAACCAGGCCTCGTCGAAGTGCAGCACCTCGACACTGCTGCCCAAGGTCTGCTTGATCAGCCCTGCGTGGTAACACAGGCCGTCATAGGTGGAGTTGGTCACCACCGCCAGCTTTATACGCGGCGCCCGGCCACGGGCGAGCGGGTTGGCCTGGATCTTCGCCTGGATCGCCTCAGGGCTGAACTCGCTGAGCGGGATCGGGCCGATGATGCCCAGTTCGTTACGCTCTGGGCACAAGTACAACGGAATGGCGCCGGTCATGATGATCGCGTGGACCACCGACTTGTGGCAGTTGCGGTCCACCAGCACCAGATCGTCACGGCCGACCATGGCGTGCCAGACGATCTTGTTGGCCGTAGAGGTGCCATTGATGACGAAGAAGGTATGGTCGGCGCCAAAGTTGCGGGCAGCCCTGGCCTCGGCTTCAGCCAAGGGGCCGGTGTGGTCAAGCAGCGACCCCAGCTCCGGCACCGAAACCGACAGATCGGAGCGCAGCGTGTTTTCCCCGAAAAACTGGTGAAAGGCTTGGCCTACCGGGCTTTTATGGTAGGCCACGCCACCACCATGGCCCGGGGTGTGCCAGGAATAGTTGGATTGCGCGGTGTGCTGCACCAGCGCCTTGAAGAAAGGCGGCAACAGGCCATCGAGGTAGGTGTGTGCGGCACGCGCCACCTGGCGGGCAAGAAACGGTACGGTGTCTTCGAACAGGTACAGGATGCCGCGCAGCTGGTTGAGCTCGCTCATGGCCTCGGCAGGGGCGTTTTCCAGGGTGACCTGCTCACCCAGGGCGAAGATCGGCAGGTTGGGTGCACGCAGGCGAGCCAGGCGGATCAGCTCGGCCATGTTCTGCAACAGGTGGGTATTTTCGCCGGCGCCTTCGGCGGAGATCAGCATGCAGGCCAGGCCGTGGTGGGTGGCGGCGACCAGCCGCGCTTCGGCGTGGTCGGCGGCAGCGAGGATGGCAAAGCCGTCCTGGCGCAGTTCCTCGGCAATGCCCCTCACGCGCTCGCCGGCGACGCTGTCAGCCTTGATGGCGCGGTGGACGATGAGGATGGGGAACTTGAGGTCCTTGTACATCAGGTGGCTACCTCCGAAGGACAGGGCGTCCATTTCAGGGTAGTTGAACCTGTGTTTTCAGGGCCGGCCTCTTCGCGGGCACGCCCGCTCCCACAAGAACCCCACTTGCTCAGGCTTTGTGAGATCCCTGTGCGAGCGGGCGTGCCCGCGAAGAGGCCGGTACAGGCTAAGAATCAACCAGCAGGTGTCTCGGTCAAGGCTTGCCACATGGAAGGCCCACCCGACGACTTGGCAATGGCCGCCAGGCGCTCGGCATGCGCCTCCAGCTCTTCGGCACTGGCCATGATCACCCGCCCCGGCGCACGCCCGGTAATCCGGCGGATCTCGCTACCTACAGCCCCCTGCCCGTCACCTTCGGCGTCTGCCCCATGACCAGCCAGCGACAGGCTGGTCTGGCCACCGGTCATCGCCAGGTAGACGTCTGCCAGCAGTTCCGAGTCGAGCAGTGCGCCGTGCAGTTCACGGCCCGAGTTGTCGATATCGTAGCGTTTGCACAACGCATCGAGGCTGTTGCGCTGCCCCGGGTGACGCGAACGTGCCAACAGCAGGGTATCGAGGATGGTGCAATACTGCGAAGCGTCCGCACGGTCGTGCTGGCCGAGCAAGGCGAATTCGTTGTTGATGAAGCCAACGTCGAACGCCGCGTTGTGGATGACCAGGGTAGCGCCCTGGATGAACTCGAAGAACTCCTCAGCTACATCGCCAAAGCGCGGTTTGCCGACCAGGAAGGCATCGGTGATGCCGTGGACGTTGATCGCGCCCTCGTCACTCTCGCGGTCCGGCTGCAGGTAAACGTGGAAGTGCCGCCCGGTCAGGCGCCGGCCGATGACTTCGACACAGCCGATCTCGATGATCCGGTGGCCTTCGCTGACCGGCATACCCGTGGTTTCGGTATCGAGAATGACGAACCGCTTATCTTGCTGCTGCTCCACGCGGGGCGCTCCAACTTGCATCAGTTACAAAGGCGGCAATTGTACCCCAGCTCAACGCTGGGCGCGCACTTCGTCCACGCCACGGTTGGCCAGCTGGTCGGCGCGTTCGTTGCCGGGGTGACCGATATGGCCGCGCACCCACTTCCAGGTCACTTTGTGGCGGTTGACCTGCTCATCCAGTTGCTGCCACAGGTCGGCATTCTTCACCGGCTCCTTGGCCGCCGTCTTCCAGCCGCGCTTCTTCCAGTTGACCATCCACTCGTTGATGCCCTTCATCACGTACTGCGAGTCGGTGGTCAACACCACTTCGCATTCACGCTTCAACGCCATCAACCCCTGGATCGCGGCCATCAGCTCCATGCGATTGTTGGTGGTGTCACGTTCGCCGCCCCACAGTTCCTTCTCGACGCCCTTGTAGATCATCAGGACGCCCCAACCACCCGGGCCGGGGTTGCCCTTGCAGGCACCATCGGTAAACATCTCGACGCTTTCGCTCATGTACCACTCATGTTCAGTGCTTTTCAGTATCAGGGTTCACCGCCGTGCGGTTGACCTTGGCCAGCGGCAGCGGCAGCAACTTGCCCATCGGTTCGCGGCGCTCCGGGCGCAGCGGCCGCAGGCCGACCACCATCTTGCGCGCCACCAGCAGGTACACGCCGCCACCCGAGCTTTGCCAGCCACCTGCCAGCCGTTCCCAGCCCTCCAGGCGTTGCTGCCAGGCCGGTGAGGCAAGCGGCGGACGATAGCACCCGAAGCGGCGTTTCTCCAGCGCGAAGCCCAGCAGGTTGAGCCAGTCCCCCACCCGCGACGGCGAGATGCAGCGGGCCTTGCGCAACGCCCCGTGGCTGAAGAAATGGCGCATGCCCCAGCTGCTCCACGGGTTGATCCCGACAATCAGCAGATGCCCGCCCGGGCGCACGGCGCTGGCGGCCTCGCGCAGCAGGCCATGGGGCGAGAGGCAGAAATCCAGGCCATGTTGCAGCACCACCACGTCGGCAGCATGCTCGCTCAGCGGCCAGGCCTGTTCCTCGCACACAATCTCCACCCCAGGCAGCGGCGCGCCGAGGCGCACGTTGCGCTGCACCTGGGGCGCGCTCGGTGGCGGCTCGGCACAAGGCCCGTAATGCACAAGGTACCCGCCGAAGAAGCGGCCCAGCTCTTCTTCCAGCAGTTTTTCCTCCTCCTTGAGCATCAGCTGGCCGAGTGGGCCGTTGAACCACTCACGGGCCAGGCTGATAAGCTTGACCCAGTCCGGGTCGGCCTGGGCAAAGGCTTGGTCGGTCATTGCGCTCTCCCTCGAAGGTTCTCGCACCGCGCCATCGCGGCTAAGATGCCCTCATGTCCCACGCTAGGCGAATCGGATCCGCACCATGATACAGATCGATGCTCTCCCCGCTTTCTCCGACAACTACATCTGGTTGTTACAGGATACTGCCAAACGCCGCTGCGCGGTGGTCGACCCAGGTGACGCCGGCCCGGTGGAACGCTGGCTGGCGGCCAATCCCGAGTGGGTGCTCAGCGATATCCTGATTACCCACCACCACAACGACCATGTCGGCGGCGTGGAACGGCTCAAGCAACTGACCGATGCGCGTGTCTGCGGCCCGGCCCACGAACGTATCCCCTGCCGCGACCTGGCGCTGGACGAAGGCGATCAGGTTACCGTGCTGGGCGTAACCTTCCAGGTGCTGGCAGTACCCGGCCACACCCTGGGGCATATCGCGTTTTTCAGCGACCAGCCGGCAACGCCCGTGCTGTTCAGCGGCGACACCCTGTTCGCCGCCGGATGCGGTCGCATGTTCGAGGGTACACCCGAACAGATGCAACCCGCCCTCGCCCGGCTAGCGGCGCTGCCGGCGCAAACAGAAGTGTACTGCGCCCACGAATACACCCTCAGCAACCTGCGTTTTGCCAAGGCGGTGGAACCCACCAACCCGCACGTTATAAAGCGGTTCGAGGACGTTACCCGTTTGCGCGCCGACAATCGCATCACCTTGCCATCAACCATTGGCCTGGAACGGCTGACCAACCCCTTCCTGCGCACCTCTGAAACATTAGTTAAACAAAAAGCAGACGAATGGAAGGGACATCCAAACGACTCGCAGGTCACTGTTTTTGCTGCCTTGAGGTCTTGGAAGGACACCTTCTGATAACCGCAAGATATATCGCAAGTGATGGTCAAAGGTTGACCAGGTCCGGAGCGGTTTCTAGAATCGCCGAAATTTTTCGCCCGGATACCTGTGTCAGCCGATGTCTTCCCGTAGCCGCAGAACCTCTCATTCCGTCGCCCTGACGCGCCTGGCCCAAATCAGTGCGCTGGCCCTGGCCGCCACCTTGGTGGGCTGCCAGAGCACCCGTCAGCTCGACGAATCCGAAAGCGTTCGCGCGCACAACTACCAGGCGCGGATCAAGCACAAACCTTCACCGCTGCTGGTCAAGCCGGCCGAGCAGGCACCGCAGGATGTCTGGGAGCGCATGCGCCAGGGCTTCGCGCTGCAGGATGGCATCGACGTCAACCCGCGTATCGAGCAGCAACGCCTGTGGTTCGCCAGCAACCCGAGCTTCATCGAAAGCGCCGGCGAGCGTGGCAGCCTCTACCTGCATTACATTGTCGAGCGCCTTGAAGAGCGCGACATGCCGCTGGAACTGGCGCTGCTGCCAGCCATCGAAAGCGCCTACAACCCGATGGCCTACTCGCGCGCCCACGCGGCGGGCATGTGGCAGTTCATCCCGTCCACCGGCCGCCACTTCAACCTGCGCCAGACCAACTTCTACGACGGTCGTCGCGACGTCACCGCCTCGACCAACGCGGCACTGGACTACCTGTCCCGCCTGCACGACATGTTCAACGGCGACTGGCTGCTGGCTCTGGCCGCCTACAATGCCGGTGAAGGCACGGTCAGCCGCGCCATGGAGCGCAACGAAAAACTCGGCCTGCCAACCGACTACTGGAACCTGCCGCTGCCACAGGAAACCCGCGACTACGTGCCCAAGCTGCTGGCCCTGTCGCAGGTGGTGCTCACCCCTGAAGCCTACGGCGTGAACCTGAACCCGATCGCCAACGAACCCTACTTCGAGGCGGTAGCGATCAACGACCGCCTCGACCTGTCACGGGTGGCAGCCTTTGCCAACATCGACGAAGACGAGCTGATCCAGCTCAACCCTGCCTTCAAGAAGCGCATGACCGTGGATGGCCCGCAACAGTTGCTGGTACCGACCGCCAAGGCGCAACTGCTGAGTGACAGCCTGTCCAACCTCAAGCCCGAGCAACTGGTGAGCCTGCAGCCGAACAAGGCGGTGTTCGCCCGCGCTGTGGCCGAGGCCCAGGCGCCGGTTGCAGCGCGTAGCTACCGGGTGAAGCGTGGCGACAACCTGGGTGCCATCGCCAAGGCCAACCGCGTGTCGGTCAAGGACATCAAACGCTGGAACCGCCTGTCCGGCAACAGCGTGCGCGCCGGCCAGGTACTGGCCCTGCGCGGTGGCAGTGCACCGAGCGCCGCTGGCAACCGGGTGGCGGCATCCGGTAAGCGTTCCACGCAATACAAGGTACGCAAGGGCGACTCGCTGTACCTGGTGGCCAAGCGCTTCAACGTGGAAATGCAGCACCTCAAGCGCTGGAACCCGCGCAGCGGCCACGCCCTCAAGCCAGGCCAGACCCTGACCGTCTACCTCTCGCATTGAAAGCGACAAGCTGAAAAGCTACAAGCGGCAAGAACAAAGCAAATCGCATGCGCCCCGCTTTTTCTTGCAGCTTGAAGCTTGAAGCTTGCAGCTCTCTTTTTCCAACCCCACCAAGCTGTTACTGTACCCCGATCAAAGCCCAACGCCTCTGGATCGGATGCCGACTTGATACGTCCCCTCCTGCTGTCACTCAGCCTGGCCTTGAGCTTTCCCGCAGCCGCGATGGTGAGCGAAAGCCACGGATACGCGCAGTTCGGCACGCTCAAGTACCCAGCCACCTTCACCCATTTCGACTGGGTCAACCCGCAAGCGCCCAAAGGCGGCACCTTGCGGGCCATGGCTTTTGGTACGTTCGATACCCTCAACCCCTACACTTTCAAGGGGTCGAGCCCGATTACCACGCCCAATTTCCAGCAATACGGCATCAGCGAGCTGAACGAGCCACTGATGGTCGGCACCGGCCAGTACGACCCGTCCGGCGACGAGCCGACCTCCAGCTACGGCCTGATCGCCCGCTCGGTGGAGTACAGCGAAGATCGCAGCTGGGTCGTGTTCAACCTGCGCCCGGAAGCCCGCTGGCATGACGGCCAGCCGATCACCTCGGCAGACGTGGCCTTTTCCTACCGCACCCTGCTCAAGGACGGCCACCCGATCTACCGCACCAACCTGCAGGAAGTGCAACGGGTGGACATCCTCGGACCGCTGCGTATCCGCTTCGTGTTCAAGCGCGCCGGCAACCCGCTGCTGATCCTGCGCCTGGGCGAGATGCCGGTGCTGCCCAAGCACTACTGGCAAAAGCGCGATTTCAAGGCGACCACCTTCGAGCCACCGCTGGGCAGCGGCCCCTACCGCATCACCGAAGTTCAGCCCGGCCGCCGGCTGGTGTTCGAGCGGGTGAAGAACTACTGGGGCAAGGACCTGGCAGTCAACCGTGGCAAGTACAACTTCAAGCGCGTGGAGTACGAGTTCTACCGCGACGCCACCGTTGCCTTCGAAGCCTTCAAGGCCGGCGAATTCGACATCTATATCGAGCACCAGGCCAAGAACTGGGCCAACGGCTACAACTTCCCGGCCGTGCGCCGTGGCGAGGTCATCAAGGCCCAGATCCCGCACCAGATCCCGACGCAAACCCAGGGCCTTTTCATGAACAGCCGCCGCGCCACCTTCAGCGACCCACGGGTGCGCCAGGCGCTGGGGCTGATGCTCGACTTCGAGTGGACCAACCGCGCCCTGTTCAGCAGCGCCTACCGTCGCTCGACCAGCTTTTACCCCAACAGCGAGTTCGCCGCCAGCGGCCTGCCCACCGGCAAGGAATGGTTGTTGCTGGCTCCGTTCCGCGACCAGCTGCCGGCCAAGCTGTTCAGCGAACCCTACAAGGTCAGCCAGACCGATGGCCGCGGCATCAGCCGCCAGACCCTGCGCCAGGCCCTGGGCCTGCTTGCCGAGGCCGGCTGGAAGCTCAATGGCCAGCGCCTGGTCGACAGCAAGGGCCAGCAGTTGCGCATGGAACTGCTGCTGGTAAACCCCAACCTTGAACGCATCCTGCAACCTTATGTCGAAAATCTGTCCAGCATCGGCATCGATGCGCGCTTGCGCACCGTGGACCGCGCCCAGTACAAACAACGCCTGGACCAGTTCGATTTCGACATGATTCTGATGACCCTGAACCAGACCCTTAGCCCCGGCCTCGAACAGTGGCTGTACTTCCATTCCAGCCAGGCCGCCACCAAGGGCAGCAAGAACTATGCGGGGGTCAGGGACCCGGTGGTCGACCACCTGCTCGACACCCTGCTGGCTGCGCGTACCCGCGACGACCAGATCGCCGCCGCCCGCGCCCTGGACCGTGTGCTTTCATGGCAGTACTACATGATCCCCAACTGGTACCTCGACAATCATCGCCTGGCCTACCGCAACCGGTTCGCCTTCGTCACCACGCCGCCCTACACCCTGGGGCTGAACAGCTGGTGGATCAAGACTTCGGAGAAAGCCCAATGACGCCAACGCACCCACTGCGCCGGCTGGCAGGCAGCCTGTTGCTCGCCTGCCTGAGCCTTCCCGCCCTGGCCGCACCGCAACACGCGCTCACCCTGTATGACGAGCCCCCCAAGTATCCCGCCAACTTCAAGCACTTCGACTACGTCAACCCGGATGCGCCCAAGGGCGGTACCTTCCGCCAGTCCAGCTTCGGCGGCTTCGACAGCCTCAACCCGTTCATCAACAAAGGCGTGTCGGCCGAGAACATCAGCATCATCTACGACACCCTGATGCGCCAGAGCCAGGACGAGCCGTTCACCGAATACGGCCTGGTGGCCGGCAAGATCGAAAAGGCCCCCGACAACAGCTGGGTGCGCTTCTACCTGCGCCCCGAAGCGCGCTTCCACGACGGCCACCCGATGCGTGCCGAAGACGTGGTATTCACCTTCAACGCGTTGATCAAGGACGGTGCGCCGCTGTACCGCCAGTACTATGCCGACGTCGCCGAGGTGGTCGCCGAAGACCCGCTCAAGGTGCTGTTCACGTTCAAGCACAAGGGTAACCGCGAGCTGCCGCTGATTCTCGGCCAACTGCCAGTGCTGCCCAAGCACTGGTACGCAAACCGCGACTTCAACCGCGGCAACCTGGAAATCCCGCTGGGCAGCGGGCCGTACAAGGTCGCCGATGTAAAAGCCGGGCGCTCGGTGCGCTACGAGCGGGTCAAGGATTACTGGGCCAAGGACCTGCCGATCAACCGCGGGTTCTATAACTTCGATGCCATGACGTTCGACGCCTACCGCGACACCACTGTCGCGCTGGAAGCACTCAAGGCCGGGGCGTTCGACTACGCGCTGGAGGTCAGTGCAAAAAACTGGGCCACCGCTTACAACGTGCCCGCCGTGCGCGACGGCCGCCTGATCAAGGAAGAGCTGCCCAACGGCAACCCCACCGGCATGCAAGGTTTCATTTTCAATATCCGCCGCCCGGTGTTCCAGGACATACGCGTGCGCCAGGCCCTGAGCCTGCTGCTGGACTACGAGTGGACCAACAAACAGCTGTTCAACGGCGCCTACACCCGCACCGGCAGCTACTTCGACAACTCGGAAATGGCCGCCCAGGGCCTGCCCAGCGCCAGCGAGCTGAAGATCCTCGAACCGCTGCGTGGCAAAGTCCCCGAACAGGTCTTCACCGAGGCCTTCAAGAACCCGGTCAGCGATGGCAGCGGCATGATCCGCGAGCAACAGCGCCAGGCCTACAAGCTGCTTCAGGAAGCCGGTTGGAAAATCGTCGACGACAAGATGGTCGACGCGCAGGGTAAACCGGTCAGCATCGAGTTCCTGCTGGCACAAACCGAGTTCGAACGCATCCTGCTGCCGTTCAAGCGTAACCTTGCCGACCTCGGCATCGACCTGAACATCCGTCGGGTCGACGTTTCCCAGTACATCACCCGCCTGCGTTCGCGTGACTACGACATGATCGTTGGCGGCTACCCGCAGTCCAACTCGCCGGGCAACGAGCAGCGCGAGTTCTGGTCCAGCGCCGCCGCCGACAACCCCGGCAGCCGCAACTTCATCGGCCTGCGCGACCCGGCTATCGACCAACTGGTGGAAGAGCTGATCAACGCCGATTCGCGCCAGAGCCTGGTCGACCACTGCCGCGCCCTCGACCGGGTGCTGCTGTGGGGCTACTACGTGATCCCCAACTGGCACATCAAGACCTGGCGCGTGGCCTACTGGAACCACATCGGCCACCCGGATGTTTCGCCCAAGTACGACATCGGGATCGATACCTGGTGGATCAAGCCCGGGGTAACCCCGGCGGTCAGCGAAGCCCCTGCGGACGAGGCCAACTAAGATGCTGGCCTACATCCTGCGCCGCCTGCTGCTGATCATCCCGACCCTGTTCGGCATCCTGATCATCAACTTCATCATCGTCCAGGCCGCCCCCGGCGGCCCGGTCGAGCAGATGATCGCCAAGCTCGAAGGTTTCGAAGGCGCCACCAGCCGCATTGCCGGTGGCGGTGCCGAAGTCTCCGTGGCCGGCTCCAACTACCGCGGCGCCCAGGGCCTGGACCCGGCGCTGATCGCCGAAATCGAGCGCATGTACGGCTTCGACAAGTCGCCGCCCGAACGCTTGTGGATCATGATCAAGAACTACGCCCGGCTGGACTTCGGCGACAGCTTCTTCCGCGATGCCAAGGTCGTCGACCTGATTATCGAGAAAATGCCCGTGTCGATCTCGCTGGGGCTGTGGAGCACGCTGATCATGTACCTGATCTCGATCCCGCTGGGCATCGCCAAGGCGGTGCGCCACGGCAGCCACTTCGACGTGTGGACCAGCTCGGCAATCATCGTCGGCTACGCCATCCCAGCGTTCCTGTTCGCCATCCTGCTGATCGTGCTGTTCGCCGGCGGCAGCTATTTCGACTGGTTCCCGCTGCGCGGCCTCACCTCCAACAATTTCGACGAGCTGAGCACCACCGGCAAGGTGCTGGACTACTTCTGGCACCTGGTGCTGCCGATCACCGCACTGGTCATCGGCAACTTCGCCACCATGACCCTGCTGACCAAGAACAGCTTCCTCGACGAGATCAACAAACAATACGTGGTCACCGCCAAGGCCAAAGGCCTGAGCCGGCCACGGGTGCTGTATGGCCACGTGTTCCGCAATGCCATGCTGTTGGTGATCGCCGGCTTCCCTTCGGCGTTCATCGGCATCTTCTTCACCGGCTCCTTGCTGATCGAGGTGATCTTCAGCCTCGACGGCCTGGGGCTTATGAGTTTCGAAGCGGCCATCAACCGCGACTACCCGGTGGTCTTCGGCACCCTGTTCATCTTCACCCTGCTGGGGCTGGTGGTGAAACTGATCGGCGACCTGACCTACACCCTGGTCGATCCACGCATCGACTTCGCCAGCCGGGAGCACTGACATGGCCTTGTCCCCCCTCAACCGCCGGCGCTTCGAGCGCTTCAAGGCCAACCGCCGTGGCTGGTGGTCGCTGTGGCTGTTCCTGATCCTGTTCGGCCTGAGCCTGGGCGCCGAGCTGATCGCCAACGACAAGCCAATTGCCGTGCGCTACGACGGCGAGTGGTACTTCCCGGCGTTCAAGCGCTACCCGGAAACCACCTTCGGCGGCGAGTTCCCGCTGGAAGCCAACTACAAGAGCCCCTACATCCGCGAGCTGCTGGAAAAGAAAGACAGCTTCGTGCTGTGGGCGCCCATCCCGTTCAGCTACCAGAGCATCAACTACGACCTGCGCGTGCCCGCGCCGGCACCGCCCTCGGCGGACAACTGGCTGGGCACCGACGACCAGGGCCGCGACGTACTGGCGCGGGTGATCTACGGCTTCCGCATTTCGGTGCTGTTTGCCCTCACCCTGACCGTGGCCAGCTCCATCGTCGGCGTCATTGCCGGCGCTTTGCAGGGCTTTTATGGCGGCTGGGTCGACCTGGCCGGGCAACGTTTTCTGGAGATCTGGTCCGGCCTGCCAGTGCTGTACCTGTTGATCATCCTGGCGAGCTTCGTGCAGCCCAATTTCTGGTGGTTGTTGGGCATCATGCTGCTGTTCTCGTGGATGAGCCTGGTGGACGTGGTACGCGCCGAGTTCCTGCGCGGGCGCAACCTGGAATACGTGCGCGCCGCCCGCGCCTTAGGCATGCGCAACGGCGCGATCATGTACCGGCACATCCTGCCCAACGCCATGATCTCGACCATGACCTTCATGCCGTTCATCCTCACCGGGGCCATCGGCACCCTCACCGCCCTGGACTTCCTCGGCTTCGGCCTGCCCGCCGGTTCGCCATCGCTGGGCGAACTGGTGGCCCAGGGCAAGTCCAACCTGCAGGCGCCGTGGCTGGGCATCAGCGCCTTTGCCGTGCTGGCGCTGATGCTGAGCCTGCTGGTGTTCATCGGCGAATCCGCCCGCGATGCCTTCGACCCGAGGAAGTGACATGAGTGAACAGAACCTGATCGAAGTGCGCGACCTGGCCGTTGAGTTTGTGACCGGGGACCAGGTCAACCGCGTGGTCGACGGCATCAGCTTCGACATCCGCAAGGGCGAGACCTTGGCCCTGGTGGGCGAAAGTGGCTCGGGCAAGTCCGTCACCGCGCACTCGATCCTGCGCCTGCTGCCCTACCCCTTGGCCCGCCACCCCAGCGGCAGCATCCGCTACGAAGGCAAAGACCTGCTCCAGCAGAACGAGAAGACCCTGCAACGCATTCGCGGCAACCGCATTGCGATGATCTTCCAGGAGCCGATGACCTCGCTCAACCCGCTGCACTGTATCGAAAAACAGATCAACGAGATCCTTTTGCTACACAAGGGCCTGACCGGCAAGGAAGCGACGGCACGCACGTTGGAGTTGCTGGAACTGGTCGGTATTCCCGAACCACAAAAGCGTTTGAAGGCCCTGCCCCACGAGCTGTCGGGCGGGCAACGCCAGCGGGTGATGATTGCCATGGCGCTGGCCAACGAGCCGGAGTTGCTGATTGCGGATGAGCCGACCACAGCGCTGGACGTGACCGTGCAGTTGAAGATCCTCGACCTGCTCAAGGACCTGCAGGCGCGCCTGGGCATGGCGCTGTTGCTGATCAGCCATGACCTGAACCTGGTACGCCGCATCGCCCACCGCGTCTGCGTGATGCAGCGCGGGCAGATTGTCGAGCAGGCCGAATGCGCCACGCTGTTCAGTGCTCCGCAGCACCATTACACGCAGATGCTGATCAATGCCGAGCCCAGCGGGCTGCCTGCGCACAACCCGGTGGGCGCGCCGTTGCTTGAAGTGGATGACCTAAAGGTGTGGTTCCCGATCAAGAAGGGGCTGCTGCGGCGCACCGTTGACCATGTGAAGGCGGTGGACGGGGTCAACTTCAGCCTGCCGCAAGGGCAGACGCTAGGGATTGTTGGCGAGTCCGGGTCGGGCAAGTCGACGCTCGGCTTGGCGATCCTGCGGTTGATTTCCAGCCAGGGTGGCATTCACTTCCATGGGCAGAATTTGCAAGGGCTGAACCAGAAGGCCGTGCGGCCGCTACGCCGGGAAATGCAGGTGGTGTTTCAGGACCCGTTCGGCAGCCTGAGCCCGCGCATGTGCGTGGCGGACATCGTGGGTGAAGGGTTGCGCATTCACGGCATTGGTACGGCGCAAGAGCAGGAAGCGGCGATAATCGCAGCGCTGGAGGAAGTGGGGCTGGACCCGCGTACACGGCATCGCTATCCCCATGAGTTTTCCGGTGGGCAGCGCCAGCGCATAGCCATTGCCCGGGCGTTGGTGTTGAAGCCCGCGCTGATACTGCTGGATGAGCCCACCTCCGCGCTGGACCGCACAGTACAACGGCAGGTGGTGGAATTGCTGCGTAATTTGCAGCAGAAGTACAACCTGACCTACCTGTTCATCAGCCATGACCTGGCGGTGGTGAAGGCGTTGAGTCACCAGTTGATGGTGATCAAGCATGGGCATGTGGTGGAGCAAGGGGATGCACAGGCGATTTTTCATGCGCCACAGCATCCGTATACGCGGCAGTTGCTGGAGGCGGCGTTTTTGGAGGTTGAGGTGGGTTCGCCTTAAGTCTTGTAGCGCCCTCAAGATCGAGCGCCGCCCGCGCGGCGCATCGCGAGCTGCGCTCGCTCCTGCCGCGTGTTTTCCGTTGCGGGTGCTCTGGCTGGGCTCTAGTCCCGGCTGCTCGCTGAAGATCAGCGATACAGCTTTGACAGGCTGTAACGGTTAATTCACGCAGGCAGTCTCCGCTTCCACAGAAGACACTCATTTCGCCGTCGGCAAAACCACCTTCCGCTAAGGCGAACACGGCACCCAACCACTGGCATCCCGTGCAGCGATGCCCGCGAGCAAAAGTTCAAATTTCCATAATTTGGCGCCATTATCAGAATTACTGACAACAATCGTCTTTCATCATCAGCCAGCTCGGGCATAAATTCTTTTCCGCCAACTCCCAGCAGAAACGGTAGAGCCTCATGTCCAGCCCACAGCCCCCGTCCGCCTCCCCTGCCCTGACCACGCTGATCAGCCGTTCCGGCCTGCCCAGCCCTTCACTCAGCGAAACGCAGGCACGCGCCGTATTGCAGACGCACTATGGCCTGGAGGGTGACCTGACGCCGCTGGGTAGCCAGCAGGACCTCAACTTCCGTGTGGAGGCACCACAAGGCCGCTATGTGCTGAAGGCCTGCCACGGCAGCTATGCCCAGCTTGAACTGGAAGCACAGCACGCCGCACTGGCCTTCCTGCACGAACAGGGCTTGCCGGTACCGGCAGTGCGCCCAGCGCGCAATGGCGAAGGCTTGGTGGCACTGGACATCGACGGGCAACCCCTGCGCCTGCGCCTGCTCGACTACATCGAAGGCCAACCGTTGACTCGCCTCAAGCACATGCCGCCACGCCTGGTGGCTGAACTGGGCGGGCTTTGTGCGAAGCTGAACAAGGCCCTGGCCGACTTCGATCACCCAGGGCTTGTACGCACCCTGCAATGGGACCCGCAACATGCCGAAGCGCTGATCGATCACCTGCTGCCGGTGCTGCAAGACAGTGCCCAGCGCGCCCGCATCGAGCAGGCTACCCGCCAGGCCAGCGAGCGCCTGCTGCAGCTGGTTGATCGACTGCCGAGCCAGGCCGTGCACCTGGACCTCACCGACGACAACACCGTGTGGGCCCGCGACAGCGAGCGCCAGTGGCAACTGCAAGGGGTGATCGACTTCGGTGACCTGATACGCACCTGGCGTATCGCCGACTTGTCAGTGACCTGCGCAGCATTGCTGCACCACGCCGAGGGCGACCCGCTGCGCATCCTGCCGGCGATCAGCGCCTATCAGGTGCTCAACCCACTGACCGAGGCCGAACTGCGAGCCCTGTGGCCACTGGTGATCAACCGGGCAGCTGTACTGGTATTGAGCAGCGCGCAGCAACTGGCCGTGGACCCCGGCAACCAGTACACCCGCGACAACGTGGCCCATGAATGGGAAATCTTCGACACCGCCACTGCCGTGCCTTTCGCGCTGATGGAGGCCGCCATCCTGCAGGCGGCGGGCGTGCAGATCGACGTTCCAGACTTGGACCGTTGTGCCCCCCTGCTCCCCGACCTGGCCGGGCAGGAGGTAACGCGGGTCGACCTGGGTGTGCTCAGCCGCCATTGTGAAGCGGGTAACTGGGAGCAACCCGGTTTCGACCAGCACCTGCTGAGCGCGCAAACGGCCCCAGCCTGCACCCTGCATGGGGAGTATCGCCTGTCGCAAACCCATATCGACCGGCCCGAAGAGCCCGCCACCTGCGCCCTTGGCGTTGAGCTGCATGTGCCCAACGGCAGCCAGGTGAAGGCACCCGAAGCTGGCACCTGGCAGCGCCATGGCGACGGGCGCGGTTGCCTGCAAACCGCGCACTGGGCCTTGTGGCTACAGGGCCTGGAAGATGCACCCGCCGATGGGCAGGCGCTGGAAAAAGGCCAGTCGCTGGGCCATAGCTGTGGTTTCCTCAGCGTACAGCTGTGCCTGGACCTTGCCCTACAGCCACCCTTCTTCGCCACCCCGTCCCACGCCGACGCCTGGCTGGCCCTGTGCCCGTCGCCGGCCGCGCTGCTGGACCTGGACTGCGATGCCGAGCCGCTGCCCGACCCACAGGCCCTGCTGGCTCGCCGCGACGCCAGCTTTGCCCGCTCGCAGAAGCACTACTACGCGCAACCGCCACACATCGAGCGCGGCTGGCGCAACTACCTGATCGACATGCAGGGCCGTTCGTACCTGGACATGCTCAACAACGTCGCGGTACTGGGCCACGGCCACCCGCGCATGGTCGCCGAGTCGGCGCGGCAGTGGTCGCTGCTGAACACCAACTCGCGCTTCCACTACGCGGCCATCACCGAGTTCTCCGAACGCCTGCTGGACCTCGCGCCCGAGGGCTTCGACCGGGTGTTCATGGTCAACAGCGGCACCGAGGCCAATGACCTGGCCATTCGCCTGGCCTGGGCCTACAGCGGCGGGCGCGACCTGTTGAGCGTGCTGGAGGCCTACCACGGCTGGTCGGTGGCCACCGACGCCATCTCCACGTCCATTGCCGACAACCCGCAAGCCCTGGAAACCCGCCCGGACTGGGTACACCCGGTCGAAGCGCCGAACACCTTCCGCGGCCGTTTCCGCGGTGGCGACAGCGCGGCTGACTACCTGCGCGACGTCGACGCCAAGCTGGCCGACCTCGATGCCCGTGGCCGCCAGCTGGCGGGCATCATCTGCGAGCCCGTGTACGGCAACGCTGGCGGCATTTCGTTGCCGGCCGGTTATCTGCGCGACGCTTACGCCAAGGTCCGCGCCCGCGGCGGCGTGTGCATCGCCGACGAAGTGCAGGTGGGTTATGGCCGCTTGGGCGAATACTTCTGGGGCTTCGAGGAGCAAGGCGTGGTGCCCGACATCATCACCATGGCCAAGGGCATGGGCAACGGCCAGCCGTTGGGCGTGGTCATCACCCGCCGCGAAATCGCTGAAGCGCTGGAGGCCGAGGGTTACTTCTTCTCCTCGGCCGGTGGCAGCCCGGTCAGCTGCCGCATCGGCATGGCGGTGCTGGACGTGATGCAGGAAGAAGGCCTGTGGGACAACGCCCGCGACACCGGGCGCTACTTCAAGGCCCGCCTGCAGGCGCTGGTCGACAAGCATCCGCTGGCGGGTGCGGCGCATGGCTCGGGCTTTTACCTGGGGCTGGAGCTGGTGCGTAACCGCGAAACGCTGGAGCCGGCCACCGAAGAAACCATGGCCCTGTGCGACCGCCTGCGTGAGCTGGGTATCTTCATGCAACCCACCGGCGACTACCTGAACATTCTCAAGATCAAGCCGCCAATGTGCACCACCCGGGCGAGCGTGGACTACTTTGTCGACAGCATTGACCGGGTGCTGGGCGAGGGGCTGTAAGATTGGGATGAAGGCCTAGAGGTGCCTGCCTTGGGTTTTGCGGCGGCGCTCGATCTCACAGGCGCTGCAAACACCCCGCCAAACACCCCAAAACCCACAATGCATGTTCAAATACACACCCCATGCTTGCACCACCATGATCAGGTTTACTGACAATGGCCTTTTCCAGCGATTCCCTGGCAATATTCCTCGCCGTGCTCGATGCC